>ONLO01000013.1 GCA_900318715.1 uncultured Eubacteriales bacterium
GCCCTATCTTCCCAGGGGGCTGCCCCCCAAGTATTTTCGGCACTGATGAGCTTAACTACCGTGTTCGGGATGGGAACGGGTGGACCCTCATCGCTATAAACACCGACTGCGAACGAATGAAATTATAACATCCGCTTATGGGGAATGCAAGCACTAATTTCAAATAATCCCGGTCTTTTTTGCCAATGTCATTTGTTTCAGTTTTTGGTGACGACTTCTAAAAATGCCTTACACGTGTTGTGAAAATTAACAAAAAGTGTCTGTCGTTTTTGCCTGCAATTTGTCTAATTTTGACACGAAATTGGCAAAATAAAATATTTTAGCATAATCATATTCTGATTGCAATATTTTTCTTGCATGTTTTCCGCCGATTAGTTTATAATTAAAATGTATAGGAATTTAAGTAACTCTGATTTTACACCCTCATTTCAACTTACCGGAGTCTTTTCCGGCTTTCCCGAATTTTTGGAGGTATTATTGTGCCAGCGGATTTACATTGCCACACCCGTCTCTCGGATGGATCTCTCGGCATTGAAGATCTCATCCTTCTTGCGAACCGCAGCGGAGTGGACACCATTGCCATTACAGACCACGACTGTCAGGCCGGCACCGTACGAGGAAAAATTATTGGCCAGCGCCACGGCGTAACCGTCATTCCCGGCGTGGAACTCTCCGCTTATGACAGCAAAAATGAGAAACCGGTCAACATCCTCTGTTATCTTGCAGAGAATCCGAATCGCCTGGAAGGACTTTGCCGCCGCAACTCCCTTGCACGCCGCAAAGCCAGCCAGCTCATGGTTGCCAAGGCTGCCCGCCTTTATCCCATCTCGTCGGAACTGGTCCTCAACTGTGCTGCCGGTTCCACCAACATCTATAAACAGCATATTATGCACGCCCTCATGGAGTGCGGCTACACCACCAGCATTTTCGGGCCGCTTTACGACAAACTGTTTGACCCGGAGAACCCGGAAAACATCAACATCCTGCCGAAATTCCCGGAACCGAAAGAGGTTCTTGACGCCGTCCACGAGGCCGGCGGCATTGCCGTTCTTTCCCACCCGGGCTACAGCAACAACATTGACCTCATTGAAAGCCTTGCCGAAGACGGACTCGACGGTGTTGAAGTCTGGCACCCGAACAACTCGGAAGAGCAGACGGAGCAGCTCCTGGCCATTGCCAAGGAAAAGAAGCTCCTGAAAACCGGAGGCAGCGGTTTCCACGGCCTGTACGGCGCCGCCGTTACCCATCTCGGCGCCCGTTCCACCCCGGACGAAGACCTGAACCTTCTGCTCGGCTACCAGGCCAAACTGCGCCGTTCCCGCCGGAAGGCGGAGAACAAAGCAGCGGCGGAAGCAAAAGAAGCTGCCGCAAAAGAGGCCGCGTCCAAATAAACGGTTTCGAAAGGATAGTTCCATGGACGACAGTGACATCAAAATCTTTACTCCTGCAACGCACACGGATAAAGACAACGACATCCTTGACCTTGTGGAGTCCATTGATCACCATCGGCGCAACGGAAATGTTGCCCGTGCCCGCAAGCTCGGAAAAGATCTGGTGAAAGTGGCGCTTCGTGAGAACATCATGGACAGCTTCTCCGGGAAGGAGTTTGGCACGCCGGAGGTCGCCACCGAAATTGGCGTCCTCCTGCTCTTCTCCACCGAAGCCGCACTCAATTATTTCCTGCCAACGGCGCAGCTTTCCGCCATTGCCATTTCGTCCCTGCACGAGGCCATGGAGAGCCAGGAATCCGAGTTCTTCAAGAACGTTGTGGAGAGCCCGGCCTATTCCCTTTACTACCTCAGCATCCGGAAAGGCGGCGAAGATGTGGCGCGCAGCATTGGAGAGTCGTTTGCCAAGCTCTGCCAGCACCCGGATTCGGAAACCTTCATTGCCGAAGGGAAGCGAATCTACGAACTTGCCGTCAACGAAGTGGAAAAGGACGTTTTGGAAGCCGGTTTTAAGGACTGACAACGTTTTAATACTGACAACATTTAAAAAAAGCCGCCTGGAAAGGCGGCTTTTCTTTGCGTATATTATTCGATGGGGTCCAATCTTCCGGCTGGGGTTTCCCCTCAACCGTTGTTATTCCGTGGATTCGTCCGGATTCCCCTCCGGGTCTGCAGATTCCTTATGTTTATTGGACGCAAACAGCCGGTTCCAGAAGAAGGCGTGTTCAACGGAAGAGTGCTGGGGTTCTTCGTCGGTGACTGAATCGCCCGGGAGTGCCGTGGCTTCTGCCCGTTTCCCATACGGAATGGCGTATTTTTCCATGGGGACATTCTTTTCGTCCAGCCGGCGCAGGATGAAGCGGCGGAACAGGGCGTAAAGCACGGAGCAGAGCGGGACGAAAATCAGCATGCCGGCGACACCCATGATCTTGGCGCCCACCGTAATGGCCATCAGGACCCAGACGGACGGCAGTCCGACCGAGCTTCCGACCACATGCGGATAAATGAGTTTTCCCTCGAGCTGCTGCAGCACAATGAACAGAATGAGAAACATGAGCGCCTGCTTCGGGCTGACGACCAGGATCAGCAGGGCGCTGATGCCGCCGCCGAGGAAGGCGCCGAAGACCGGAATGAGGGCGGTAATGGCAATGAGGATGGCAATGAGCAGTGCATACGGGAAGCGGAAAATGGACATGAAGATAAAGAACAGAAGTCCTAAAATGCAGGCTTCCAGAAACTGTCCTTTAATAAAGTTGTTAAAGGTGCGGAAGGACAGGCTGCAGATATCCAGGATTTTATCCGCGGTTTTTCCCTTAAACAGTGCATAGGTGACCTGGCGGGCCTGCCGCCCCAGCGCTTCCTTGCGGAACAGCACGTAAATGGAGAACGCAAACCCAATCAGGAAGTTCAGGAAGCCGTTGGCCACGTTGGTCACCGCACTGAATGCGGAACCCAGCATACTGCTTCCGGATGCGTTCTGTGTCAACTGAAACTTCCCGGAGAACATGTCTGTCACGAATTTGGAGGCCTGGGTGACCAGATTCTCGGTGGTCAGATCCAGTTTTTCAATGTATTTGGTCAGAAACGGGAATTTCCCAATGAGGAAGTCCCTTGCCGCCTCCAGATTTGCCAGCGTAAACTCGTCGGCAATGGTCTTTGCCGTCTCCACCAGCTTCGGAATGATGACCGAAACGGCAGCCGTAATGACCGCAACCACCAGAAGCAGCGTAATCAGGTAGGAAACGGGCCGTTTTCCTTTGAATTTCTTATTCTTGAACAGGCCGTTTTCCACACCCCGCAGCGGGACGTTGAAGATAAATGCAATGGCTGCGCCAATAATGAACGGCATGAAGATGGAAATGATTTTTCCAATGACGCCCGCAATGGCGCCGATGTGCATGAGCCCCACCAGCATCAGGATAATAATAAAGGCCATGAACAGGATCTTTTTTACATTTTCTTTATTCAGAAAGTCATTGTCCATGCAAAGCCCTCCTTTTATAACAACTTACCAGTATTATACACATAATTTCGGTTTATTGAAAAGGCATACGTATTCTGATAGAATTTTTTCAGAAAGGGATGAGACTATGTCAAAACGCACGGATTACATCAGCTGGGACGAGTACTTCATGGGTATTGCCCTGCTGTCGGCCAAACGCAGCAAAGACCCCAACACCCAGGTGGGAGCCTGTATTGTCAACCGGTACAACAAAATTATGTCGGTCGGCTACAACGGCCTGCCCATTGGCTGTGACGACGATGACTTCCCCTGGGAACGGGAAGGTGACGCGCTGGATACCAAATATCCGTTCGTCTGCCACGCCGAGCTCAACGCCATTCTCAACAATGCCGGCGGGGACCTGCACGGCTGTAAGATCTACGTTGCTCTCTTCCCCTGCAACGAATGCGCCAAAGCCATTATCCAGTGCGGTATTAAAGAGGTTTACTATATTTCGGACAAGTATGACGGAACGGAAATGAACATTGCGTCCAAGCGGATGTTTGACGCAGCCGGCGTCGTCTACGTCCAGCTGAACGACCTGCACGACGAACTGCTCATCAGCTTCCGGGAAGAGGACATTTAAAAGTCCCCCACCCGTGCCCCACCAGATGGGGTTCCCTATTATTTTTAGTAGGACATTTGAAACAGCGAAAAAGGAAAAGATGCCGCCCGTTCGGGCGGCATCTTTTTATGCTTGATTTTCGGCAGGATTACTCTTCGTCTTCCGGGTCCAGAGGAGCATTTCCTCCCCCACTTCCGCTGTTGCTTGGGGCGGAATTGCTGCTGTTTCCGTTTCCGCCGCCCCACCAGGGCCATCCACGGGTGGTGGAGCCCGAAGGCTGGGCCGAGGTGTAAACATCCGGGTCGTCTTCGGGGTCTGCCGGCAGGTTTCCGGATGCGGTGGTGTAATTGTAGTAATGCGTCTGCTGATTTGCGGGCTGATAGGCCGCAGTCCAGTAGTTGGCATTGGTGGTAGCCGAGGTCTCACCCTGTGCAAAGTCCAGAGCCGACACGCGGTCTTCGGCCAGCGTAATGTTGGACTGACCGTAAAGCTGCTGCTGCAGAATCTGGGCAGCTGCTTCAAAGTCACAGATCCAGATCCACTGGTCCCCGGCATAACCGGGAAGGCAGGTTTCTTCCGTCGGCATGGACATCTGCGTAATGGGGAACTTGCCCCAGCCGTCGGTTACCGCCTTGCTGGCGTAGTTCAGAATTTCACTTTTGGACATGCTGGTCTTGATATTCGGCAGCAGGGTATTCACAGCCGCGTTCATTTCCGAGACCGTGGCGCCTTTGAACTGGCTCATAATGGCCAGGATGACGCGGCGCTGCCGCTCGGTCCGGCCGACGTCGGAATCCAGTCCGCGGATCCGGGCAAACATGAGGGCATGTTCGCCGTCCATGTGCATTTTTCCGGATTTAAACTGAATCTTTTTGCCGGTCTGAGACCATTTCCACCAGGTCCGGTTGAGGTAGTTGGCCTCTTTTTCCGTAACTTCCACGTCTACGCCGCCAAGGGCGTCAATGACTTTCGGGAACGTCTTGTAACCGACCAGTGCATAGTCGTCAATTTTAATCTTATAGTCTTTTTCAATAGTGTCGCGGACGAGCTCGGCGCCGCCGGTGTTGTAGGAGGCGTTGAGTTTGGCAAAGTACGGGGCATCCTGGTCATCCACATAGGTGTAGCTGTCCCGGTAGAACGAAACCAGGGAAATCTGACGGGAACGAAGGTTGATGGACGCCAGGATCATGGAGTCGGACAGTTTGCTCTTGCTGTCAATGCCAATGAGCAGAATGTTCTTGACGTACTGGCTCTCCATCAGGTCGCCGTCATTGGTGGCCCACTCCTTCAGAAGGGCCTGCAGGGAGCCGGCATCCGTAATGCTGTCAATGTCCCCGGCGTCAATGTCGTTTTCCATGGTGTCGAAACCAAGGAAGTCGTCTCCGGTCGTGTTGATCAGACTCAGCTTCCGGTAGACGAAGATGCCGGCGGCAACGGCCAGGGCCAAAATCAGAACCAGCAGGGTCAGAAGGATCCGTTTCAGCCATTTCCGTTTCTTTCGCGGCGGCTCGACAAAGACAATGTCTTCTTCCTCGGGGACAATTTCGCCGTCGTCGCCGAAGCGGACCGTCTTGAATTCGACAGTCTCTTCCGGGTTTTCGTCCCCGGATCCGTTCTTCGGCGGAAGCGGCGGTTCGCCCTTCAGTTCCCGGAGATACTCTTCAAATTTTTCGTTGCGCTCACGGGCATAAATGTCTTCGCGGCGCTCTTCCGGAGTATGATCCATACGGGTTAATTACCTCACAATGAATTCAAAAGGCATAGGGTGGATATTCTTTAGGGGATTATTCTTCGGTTTCCGTTGCTTCGGTTGCATTTTCCGCTTCGGCAGCTTCTTCCAGTTCGTCCAGCTCTTCTTCGCTTTCGTGTTCGGCGGTGGACAGAGTAATGAGTTTGTCTTCACCGGTAATCCGCATGACTTTGACGCCCTTGGCCGGACGCGAGACCAGGTTGATTTCACTGGCCTGGATGCGGATGATAATGCCGGTCGACGAAATCATGATAATGTCCTCGTCGTCCTGGACCACACGGATGGCGGCCACTTTGCCGTATTTTCCGACGCGGTAGTTCAGCAGTCCCGAACCGCCGCGCTTCTGGACTTTGTAGTCCGAACCCACGCTACGGCGGCCGAAGCCGGTCTCCGAAACCGTCAGGATGACGGAGTCGTCGGTGACGACGTCGAAACCAACCACTTCATCGCCCGGTTTGCGCAGCGTAATGGATTTCACGCCGTGCGCGGTACGGCCCATGCAGCGGGCATCGGTTTCCTTGAAGCGGATGGACATGCCTTCGCGGGTGGCAACCAGAAGGTCGTCGTTTCCACTGGTGCGGCGGACCCAGGCCAGCTCGTCGTCCTCTTCCAGATTGATGGCAATAAGGCCGCTCTTGCGGACGTTGCGGTAGGCGGCAAGCTCCGAACGCTTGATGGTGCCCTTGCGGGTGACCATGCAGAGGTAGCCGTCTTCGTTAATGGAACCGTCTTCGTTGGTTTCCAGACGGATAATGGATGTCACTTTCTCTTCCGGCTGCAGCTGGAGCAGGTTGACAATGTTCATGCCCTTGCTGGTGCGGCTGCTCTCCGGAATTTCATAGGCCTTCAGCCGGAAGGTGCGGCCGAAGTTCGTAAAGAAGGCAATGAAGTCGTGGCTGGTGCACGTGAACATGGTCTCGGTCACGTCTTCTTCGCGCTGGGTCATGCCGGAAATGCCGCGGCCGCCGCGTTTCTGCAGACGGTACTCGGAGGTGGCCATCCGCTTAATGTAGCCCAGATGGGTCAGCGTCAGGATGTTGTCCTCCACCGGAATGAGGTCTTCAATGTCGACTTCACCGGAGACGTTGCAGATTTCGGTGCGGCGCTCATCGGCAAATTTGTCGCCGATTTCACGGGCTTCCTTTTTGACTTCCGCCAGAATCAGGGTGTGGTCGGCCAGAAGATCCTGGTATTCCTGGATTTTTTCCTTGAGGGACTCCAGTTCGTCCATGATCTTCTTAATTTCCAGTCCGGCCAGCTGACCAAGACGGTACGCTACAATGGCGGATGCCTGCGGGTCGTCGAAGCCGAATTTCTCCATAATGGCGGTTTTGGCCTCGGCCTGTCCGCCGCGGCAGGCGCGGATGGTGGCTATAATGTCGTCAACAATGTCAATGGCGCGGGCAAGTCCGTCCAGGATATGCGCGCGCTCTTCCGCTTTGCGGAGTTCGAACCGCGTACGGCGCTCCACAACTTCGCACTGGAAGTCAATGTACTGCTGCAGGATTTCGCGAAGCGTCAGGATCTTCGGCTCCCCGTTCACAATGGCCAGATTAATGACGCCGAAAGACGTCTGCAGCTGCGTGTACTGGAACAGCTGATTCAGCACCACCTGGGCATTGGCATCCTTTTTGAGGTCAATGGAAATGTACATGCCGTGCATGGACGAGTAGTCGTTGACGTCGGCAATGCCGTCGACGCGCTTGTCCTTGACCAGCTGTGCAATGCTCTCAATGAGGCGGGCCTTGTTGACGTTATACGGAATTTCCGTGACCTTGATTTCGTAGCGGCCGTTCGACTTTTCCACAATTTCCGTGCGGGCGCGGACGGTAATCTTGCCGCGGCCGGTGCCATAGGCGGCACGGATGCCGGAGCGGCCCATAATAATGCCGGCCGTCGGGAAATCCGGGCCCGGAATGTGTTCCATGAGTTCCGGCAGCTCAATTTCGGGGTTGTCAATGACGGCGCACATGCCGTCGATGACTTCGCCGAGGTTGTGCGGCGGAATGTTGGTGGCCATACCGACCGCAATACCCATGGAGCCGTTGACGAGCAGGTTCGGGAACCGGGACGGAAGAACCGTGGGCTCCTTCAGACGGTCGTCGTAGTTCGGCATGAAGTCGACCGTTTCCTTGTCAATGTCGGTGAGCATTTTCAGCGACATTTTGCTCATGCGGGACTCGGTGTAACGGTAGGCAGCGGGCGGGTCGCCGTCAATGGAACCGAAGTTTCCGTGGCCGTCGACCAACGTGTAGCGCATGGAGAAGTCCTGGGCCAGACGCACCATGGCATCGTAAACACTGGCGTCACCGTGCGGGTGGTAACGGCCAAGCACGGAACCGACGGTGTCGGCGCACTTGCGGTAGGCCTTGTCCGGAGACAGGCCGTTTTCATACATGGTATAGAGGATGCGCCGGTGAACGGGTTTCAGACCGTCCCGGACATCCGGCAGCGCACGCTGCACAATGACCGACATGGAATAGTCGAGGAAGGACCGGCGCATTTCCTTGTCCAGGTCCACTTCCACAATATTCTGGGTCTTTAAATGCTCACGGAACTCGGCCTCTTTGGCCAGCTGCTGTTCCGAGCTGATTTTCTTAGGCATGGGACTGCGTTCTCCTTTCCTCAGACATCAAGGTTTTCCACGTACCGGGCATTCTTTTCAATGAATTCCCGGCGCGGCTCAACCTTGTCCCCCATCAGGATGGAGAAGGTCTCGTCCGCCTGCATGGCGTCTTCCAGATGGACTTTCAGCATTATGCGGGTCTTCGGGTCCATGGTGGTTTCCCAGAGCTGGGCCGGGTCCATTTCACCAAGACCTTTGTACCGCTGGATGTCGCATTTTCCGCCGAGTTCTTCAATTTTCTCGTCCCGTTCCGCGTCCGAGAATGCATAGGCAAATTTTTTGCCTTTGCTGATTTTGTAGAGCGGCGGCTGGGCAATGTAGACGTGTCCGGTCTCAATGAGCGGTCTCATGTACCGGAAGAAGAAGGTCAGAAGAAGCGTGCGGATATGCGCGCCGTCGACGTCGGCATCCGCCATGAGGATGATCTTGTTATAGCGGAGCTTTTCAATGTCAAAGTCTTCGCCAATGCCGGTTCCCAGCGCAGTGACGACCGGGGTCAGCTTGTCGTTGCCGATGACTTTGTCCAGACGGGCTTTTTCCACGTTCAGCATTTTGCCCCAGAGCGGAAGAATGGCCTGATACTGGCGTTCGCGTCCCTCTTTGGCAGAGCCTCCGGCGGAGTCTCCCTCTACAATGTAGAGTTCGGTCATTTCGTTGCCCTTGTCCAGACAGTCGGCCAGTTTGCCGGGCAGCGAGTTTCCTTCGAGCGCCGTCTTCCGGCGGGCAAGGTCACGGGCTTTGCGGGCGGCCTCCCGGGCACGGGCGGCGTCCAGCGCCTTGTTGTAAATGGCTTTGGCCACGGCCGGGTTTTCCTCGAAGAAGGTCATGAGTTTTTCATAGACACTCTTGGAGACCAGCGGCGTAATGTCGGTGTTGCCGAGTTTGCCCTTGGTCTGTCCTTCGAACTGGGCGTCCGTCAGCTTGACCGAAATGACCGCAACCAGTCCTTCCCGAACGTCCTCGCCCGAGAGGTTCTTGTCGTTGTCTTTGAGTATGCCATATTTCCGGCCGTAGTCGTTGAACACGCGGGTCAGCGCCGTTTTGAAGCCGGTTTCATGCGTACCGCCGTCAATGGTGCGGACGTTGTTGGCAAAACTCAGCATGGTTTCGTTGTAGCTGTCGTTGTACATGAGGGCAATGTCCACTTCGCGGTCGCTCTTGACCGTGGAGAAGGCAATGGGCTCCTCGTGCAGAGGCGTGAGGCCCCGCACTTTGTGGACATATTTGACGAATTCGGAAATGCCGCCTTCGTAATGGTAAACGTCCTGGACTTCTTCGGCTCCGCGGCGGTCCGTCAGCGTAATGCGAAGACCGGCATTGAGGAACGCCTGCTCCCGCAGACGGCGGGACAGGGTGTCGAAGTCATAGACGGTGGTTTCCTGGAAGATGTCGGCGCTCGGCTTGAACCGGATCATGGTTCCGGTACGGTCCGTGTTGCCCACGACTTTCAGGTCGTCGTCCGGTACACCGAGATGGAATTTCTGGTAATGGACGTGACCGTCCTGGTACACTTCCACTTCCAGCCACTCGGAAAGGGCGTTGACGACCGAAGAGCCGACGCCGTGAAGACCGCCGGATACTTTGTATCCGCCGCCGCCGAATTTACCGCCGGCGTGAAGAACGGTCAGAACGACGGTAACCGACGAAATGCCCAGTTTTTCATTAATGCCGACCGGAATGCCGCGGCCGTTGTCACGGACTTCAATAACGTCGTCCGGTAAAATGTCCACTTCAATGTGGGTACAGAAACCGGCAAGCGCCTCGTCAATGGAGTTGTCGACAATTTCGTAGACCAGATGATGCAGTCCGCGGGGACCCGTGGACCCGATGTACATGCCGGGACGTTTGCGGACGGCCTCCAGCCCTTCCAGAACCTGGATCTGGCTGGCGTCGTACGCTTCGGTCACCTGCGTGTCCATTTCGTCTATGTCATCAAACTCGCCGATATTTTCAATGGCTGCCTCCAGAGCAAGTTCCTCGGCAGACGGCGCGTTCTCCGGAGTCTCTTCCGTGTTTACCGTTTCGTCCAGTAATTCTTCCGAAACGTCCGGAGTCGTCTTTTCCATATCCAAAATGAAAACCTCCAACAATTCAGTAATTAATCAATCTACAACCAGACGGCGCATCAGCGTGGATGCGGCAAGCTGGGAAATATAAACCGTTTGTTCTCCCTCTTTGTCCAGACAGACCACAAAGGATTTCGGCAGCTCCATGGAGACGTTGACGACCCGGCCCGCTTTGGTGGCCGCCGCCAGATAGTCCCGGGTGTGCCGTGACACGGTGGTGTTGTCCAGATCAAAAATGCCGAGGACGGTGTCGGTGCGGACGACCGTCAGCTGGCCGAGATGGAGGAACATAATTTTCCATCCTTTATTTCAAACATATTTCCGGTCCCGCATTTCGACTTTAAAATGTCAGTGGGCTCGCAGCAGGTAATGAAGACCTGCCAGCCCTCAATGTGGTTCAGGATGTAGTCCTGCCGGTGGATATCCAGTTCACTCATGACGTCGTCCAGGAGGGCGACCGGCTGTTTTCCGGTGAGGTCCCGGATGACGGCCGCTTCCGCCATTTTCAGGGAGAGTGCGGCGGACCGCTGCTGCCCCTGGGAGCCGTACGCCTTGACGGGAACGCCGTTTAAGAGGACTGAAAGGTCGTCCCGGTGCGGGCCGATGGTGGAAAACCCTGCCGCTAAATCCTCTTTGCGATTCAGCATCAACTGCTGCAGGACTTCCTCTTTCAACGAAGGGCCGTCTTTGCTTTCGTAGGCGTGGCCGGTGTCGTACTGAACGTCAATTTCTTCCCGTCCGCCGGAAATTCCTTCGTAGAAGTCCAGAAGCGACGGGCGGAGCGCCTTCAGATAGGCTTCCCGTTCCAGAATGAGGTAAGCCGCAAAGGAGGCAAACCGTTCGTCCCAGATTTCCAGGGTGTCATAGAGTTCGCTGTGGTAGGTCAGATCCTTGAGCAGGATGTTGCGCTGCTGCAGGATCTTGTTGAACTGCGCCAGCCGGTGAGCGTAATTCGGCTTAAGCTGGCACAGGGTCTGGTTCAGGAACTTGCGCCGTTCGGACGGGCCGCCGCGCACCAGTTCCAGGTTGGACGGAGCAAACACAATGGCCAGAAACTCTCCCATGAAGCGGTTGACCGTCTCCTGCGGCACGCCGCCGAGAACGGCTTTTTTCTTTTCGCCGATGGTGAGTCCGGCGGTCATTTCCCGGACGTCGTTGTCAAAGACAAGGTCCAGGCCGGCCTGCTCTTCCCCGAACCGGATGAGCTCCCGGTCTTTGGAACCGCGGAACGACCGGAGTCCGGTGAACAGCCAGATGGCTTCCAGAAGATTGCTCTTTCCCTGTGCATTTTCCCCGTAGATGACATTGACGCCTTCCCCGGGCTCAAACGACAGGGTCTCAATGTTCCGGAAGTTCGAAACTTCCAGGGAGCGGACATTCATGGGCCGACTACCTCAAATTCTTCTCCGTCCAGGTCCACAACGTCTCCGGAAACGAGTTTCTTTCCGCGCTGCAGACAGAGTTCGCCGTTGACCAGCACACAGCCTTCCTGCACGAGGATCTTGGCGTGGCCGCCGGTCTCCGCCAGTCCGGAAAGCTTCAATGCGCTGTCCAGACGGATGAACGGCGTGTCAATGCGGAGTTCATTCATTTCTCAGACGGACCGGAAGGACCAGATACAGGAACTTCTCCCCTTCTTCCGGCGTAATGGTAATGGGAGAGAGCGGACCGTTAAGCATAATTTTGACCTTTTCCACATTGCAGGCGCGGAAGGCGTCCAGAAGGAACCGGTTGTTGAAGCCGATTTCCACGCGTTCGCCGTCCACTTCGGCCGGAATGCGGTCATTGGCCGTACCGAGCGATGTAGTGGCGGAAATTTTGATGGTGTTTCCGTCAAAGACACAGCGCAGGGGGCTCTTCAGCCGATCCGTAATGAGGAGCGACGTACGGTCAATACTGTCGGTAATGGTTTTCACATCAACGGCAACCGTTGTGGAAAAACTCTTCGGAATGGCGGCGTTGTAGTCCAGGAAGTCGCCGTCCAGAAGACGGGAAACGACCTTGTAGCTGCCAATTTCAAAGATGATATGGCGTTTGGCCACGTTCAAAGCCACGACTTCGCTGCCTTCCAGAAGCTTGACGACTTCGGACAGCGTTTTGGCCGGGACAATGAACGAAAGCGGTTCGCCGGTGTATTCAATGGGCTCTGTGCGGATGGCCAGACGGAAACCGTCGACCGCCACAAGGCGAAGCTGGCCCGGCGTCACTTCGAACTTCACGCCGGTGTGGACAATCTTCATTTCATTGGTGGAAACGGCAAAGATGGTCTGACGGACCATGGTGCCAAGGATTTCACTGTCAATGACAACCGGCTGCGTGTCCGAGACAGCCGGAAGTTCCGGATACTCTTCTGCCGCAATGCCGACCAGCTTGTATTCCACTTCACCGCAGCGAATGACACAGAGCTGGCGTTCATCGGCCTCAATGCGGACCTGTTCCGCCGGCAAACGACGCAGGATGTCGCAAAGGATCCGTGCCGTCAGAACAATGCTGCCCTCTTCTTCCACTTTGACGTCCATAGTGGTGTTGATGCCGACCTCAAGGTCGTAGCCGGTCAGGGAAAGCATTCCGTCTTCGGCTTTCATCAGGATACCTTCCATGGCGGGAATGGACGTCTTGGAAGAGACGACGCGCTGCACGTTCTGGCAGGCTTCATTCAGCAATTGGGTATTACAGACGATTTTCATGTGTGTTCCTCCAAACTAGTTGATATTACGGTTGAGAACAAAAACAAAAGGTTTATTTTTAGTAGTAGTAGTAGATGCGGTTAAATTTACGGAAAACCGGGGTTTTGGTTTTCGGCAGTTGCTTTTTCTAGGGTCCGGGTCCGTGAAAAGCCCGTGGGCAGATCTGCGGAAAACCGGGAAAAAGCGGCGGGGTACTTGAAAACTGTGGAAAACGGACTGTGGAATGTTAAAAAAACTGCGGAAAATCAGACGTTGTTTTTCTGCACGTTGTTAATGATGCTTTCAATGGTGGCTTTGACGGACGGGTCGTTGTCCATGGCCTCTTCCACTTTGTTAATGCCGTAGATGACCGTGGAGTGGTGCTTTCCGCCGAAGATTTCACCAATTTTTTCCATGGGAAGCGATGTGACTTCCCGGATAATATACATGGCGGCTTTGCGCGCGTTGGAAATGTTGGCGTTGCGCTTTTCCGACTTAATGTTGTCAACGGTGGTGTCATAGGTACGCGCCACTTCGCTGAGAATGTTGTCGACCTGGACCGAGATGGGCTGGTTGTCGCTCAGAATGTCCTGAATGGCGTTTTGTGCCGCAAGGAGGTTGGGTTCCTTGCCGCTGATGATGTACTGCGCGTTGAGCTTCTTGACGACGCCTTCCAGCTGGCGGATGTTGTTCTTAATTTTTTCGGCGATGTACTGGACTACGTCATTCGACAGTGTCAATCCGCAATACTCTGCTTTGCGCAGAATTATGGCCATGCGGGTTTCAATGTCCGGCGGCTGGATGTCGGCCAGAAGGCCCCATTCAAACCGGGATTTGACCCGTTCTTCGAGCTGCTGGATTTCCTTGGGCGGCCGGTCGGATGTGAAGACGATTTGCTTGTTGTCCTGGATAAGGGCGTCAAACGTGTGAAAGAATTCTTCCTGCGTGGACGCCTTGCCGCCGATGAACTGAACGTCGTCGACGAGAAGGACGTCGGCCGTCCGGTATTTGTCGTGGAACTGCTGCATGGTCTTCTGGGCAAGGGAGTTGATCAGCTCGTTCGTGAAGTCCTCACTGCTGGTGTAGATGATTTTGGCATCCGGCTGGTTCTTCTTGATTTCGGCGCAGATGGCGTTGAGCAGATGCGTCTTGCCGAGGCCGGGTTTGCCCCAGATGAACAGCGGGTTGTAGGCCTGGCCGGGCGCATTGGCAACGGCCAGTGCGGCTGCGTGCGGGAATTTGTTGGAGGATCCGACGACGAAGGTGTCAAAGGTCAGATCATAGTTTCCCTGCGCGTCTTCGTATGCCGGCGCCGCCGCTTCCGGTTTTTCAGCGCCTGCTTTGTCGGAGATTATTTCAATGTCAATGGGGCCCATGGTGGCTTCGAAGGCGGCATTGAGAAGGTCCATGAACTTTTTCTGGACAATATTGGCCTTGAATTCGCTGGCGGAAAGGACGACTTTGTTGTCCTCAAACGAGACCAGCTGAAGGGGCTCCAGCCACAGAGAATAAATGGTGTCTGTGACGTGTTCTTTGCAATACTCCCGGACGAGGTTCCAGAGGTCATTGTAGGAATCCATTTCCAAAAAACACAACTCCCGTCTTTTTGAGAATTTTCTATTACAACTATATAAAAATACATTATTTATACTTGTTGCCGGTAGAATCATAAAACTAAAATATTCTATCATAATAGGGGTTCTATTTCAATAAAAACGGGCCTATTTCAGACCTGTTTTCCGGACAAATCCGGGCGCTATTGACTTTTTAACTTTTATTATTATATAATTACGTCCTGCAAGTCTGTTTTCAGACGCAGACGAATCCGAAAACGGGAGGGAAAAATCCGTGAAAAGAACGTTTCAGCCCAAGAAACGGCACAGAGCCAAAGAGCATGGCTTCCGCAAGAGAATGTCCACGAAAAACGGACGCAAAGTTCTTGCACGCCGCAGAGCAAAAGGCAGAAAGAGCCTTTCCGCCTGACCTGAGGTAACAAGCAGCCATGGCGTCCAAAGCGGAAACAATGAACCGAAACAGCGACTTTCGCCGCGTTTATGCGAGAGGGCGCTCCTTTACAAATCCTGCACTGGTTACTTATGTAAAAAAGAACCGTGCGGGAATTTGTCGGTTAGGCATTACTTCCAGTAAAAAAATCGGCAACGCCGTGGAGCGCAACCGCTCCCGGAGGCTGATCCGCGCCGCGTTCCGGGACATCTACGGCATTCACGCCGACCAGCTGCAAGGTTACGACATCATCTTCGTGGCCCGTGTGAAAACACGGTTCCGCAAGAGTACCGACCTGTCGAAGATTATGGAAAAGCATCTGAGAGAGGCCGGGCTTCTGACGGAGAACAGGGGTTCCGTATGAAGAAAACACTGACAACCAGCATCCGGTTCTACCAGAAGCACATTTCGCCGCATACGCCGGCCATGTGTAAATTCCAGCCGACCTGTTCGGAGTACGCCCGAATTGCCATTGAGCGGTTCGGCGCCGCCGAGGGCTCTGCCCTGGCCGCCTGGAGACTGATCCGCTGCAGTCCACTTACCAGCGGTGGATACGACCCTGTACCGGAAATAAAGGAATATCTGTAAGCAAGACGTAAAAAGGAGACCCGGAAATGGGAATTTATAATTTTATCTACAATATTTTCTCCGTTCCCTTTGGTTACGCGCTTCATTTCCTCTATCAGATCAACGGCCACAACTACCTGGCCGCGGTTATCATCTTCGCCGTCATCGTCAAACTGATCCTGCTGCCCTCGAGCATTTCGCAGCAGAAGAATACGGCAAAAACGCAGAGAATGAACGCACGCCTCCAGAGAATCCGCGAAAAGTATGCGGACGACCAGCAGGCGCAGAACGAAGCCATCCAGGAATTCTATTCCAAAGAGGGCTTCAGCTCCATGTCGAGCGGCTGCGGCACCCTGCTCATCCAGTTCCCCATCATCATCGGTCTTTACGGCGCCATCTACAAACCGCTGTCCTATATCCTCCGCATTGACCATCAGTTCGGAGAAGGCACCATTGCCAAACTGACCAAAGCGGTTTCCAGCCTGATTGACACCAGCAACGCCCGTTCGCAGGCCATGATGGAAATCCAGGTCGTGACGAAGGCCACGGAACTGAAAGATGTCATGACCGGCATCAGCCAGAACCTGTACAGCACCATTCACGACTTCAGCCAGCACTTTACCGCGCTCGGCTTCAACTTCGGTGACATTCCCGCCACCCTCATCAAAGAAGGAAACAAAGCGGTCCTGATCATTCCCATCGTTGCCTTTGCAACGGCCATGATCAGTTCCATTTACAGCCTGATCCACACCAGAAAAATGCCGGGCAGCAACCAGCAGACCATGATGTCCATGGGCTGCATGATGCTCTTCATGCCCCTCATGTCCCTCTGGCTCGCGTATCAGTTCCCGGTCGGCATCGGTATCTACTGGGCCGTCAACAGCCTTCTCGGCGCTCTCCAGATGGTTCTTCTCGACATCTTCTACCCGCCCAACAAAGTGGTGGCCGAAGTCATGATCGACGAATCCATTGTCCGCCGTCAGAAGGAAGTCCTCTCCAAGCAGGCCGCTGAGGCCATGGCAGAGGCCAAAAACTGAAGCTGAATTGCCGCAACACACCTCACACTCCCGCGGCAGTTTCTGTATATAAGATGGAGGTAAGAAAAACACATGTTAAAAGAAGCAACTGCTGCCGGTGCTACCATTGAAGAAGCCCAGCAGGCTGCGGTCGCTGCTCTGAACGCGCCGGAGGACGCCGACGTCCAGTTTGAAGTCCTCACGTTCCCCGAGAAGAAGAAATTCGGACTGTTCGGCGGAAAAGAAGCCGAAGTCCGCGCGTTCTACGAAGAAGAGGAAGCCAAGACTGCAGGAAAGAAGACGGCCAGGAAAAAGGCCGCTCCCGCCGCAAAACCGGAAAAACCGAATAAACCGGCGGAAAAGAAAGCCCCGAAACCGGCAAAATCCGAAGCCAAATCCGACAAAGCGGCTACAAAACCGGAAAAGGCCGCAGCCCCGGCCGAAGCGCCGGCGGAACCGGAACTCGTCCGGGAGCCCGTTGCCCTGGAAGACTGTCCGGAAACCGTGAAGACCGCGTACGCTTACCTGGTCAACATTATCAAAGGCATCGGCATTGAAGGCACCACCGTAAATGTCCAGAAGACCGACCGCGAGTATTTCTTTGAAATCCTCAGCGAAGAAGACTACAGCCTTCTCATCGGCCGCCGCGGCGAGACCCTCAACGCCATCCAGTACCTCGTTCGCCTGGCTGCCAACCACGGCCGCGAAGAGGGCAAGGCCGTCCGCATTTCCCTCAACGTCGGTGACTACCGCCAGAAGAGAGAAAAGACCCTTCGCGAAATTGCCCGCAAGAATGCCAAGCGTGTCCGTAAGTACGGCCGCAGCATTACGCTCAACCCGATGAATCCGTCGGAACGCCGCATTATCCACACCACTGTTACCGAAGTGGAAGGCGTTCAGTCTTACTCCGTCGGTGCCGATGCCGACCGCCGTGTCGTCATTGCCCTGGCCGAAGGCGTCAAGCCGCTGAACGAACGCAGAGGCGGCGGACGCGGACGGAACGACCGCAGAGGCGGACGGAATGACCGCAGAGGCGGCGGACGGGACCGCAGACCGCGCAACGACGCGCCGGCCGCCCCGAGCCGTGCCCCGCGCAAGGATGTCGAAGGTGTTCTCTACGGACGGATTGAAATTCCGAAGACCCGTACGGAACCGGCTGCCGAAGCCGCAGACCCGGCACCCGCCGTGGACTACGGAGAAGTGGACCTGAATCTGGAAACCCCGGATCTCGGCGCCCCGAAACTCGATAAGTAAAAAAGAAACCCCGCCGCCGGCGGGGTTCTTTTTGCGCTTTTTTACTTTAATTCTCTTTCGGGGTCAGCACTTTGGTACCGCCCATATAGGGCTGCAGGACTTCGGGAATGTCCACGGTGCCGTCCTCGTGGAGATGGTTCTCCAAGAACGCAATGAGCATCCGCGGCGGCGCCACGACGGTGTTGTTGAGGGTGTGCGGCAGATACATCTTGCCGTCCTCCCCTTTCACACGCATCTTCAGGCGGCGGGCCTGTGCATCGCCCAGGTTAGAACAGGAGCAGACTTCAAAGTACTTCTGCTGGCGCGGACTCCAGGCTTCAATGTCACAGCTTTTGACTTTCAAGTCGGCTAAATCGCCCGAGCAGCACTCCAGCTGACGGACCGGAATGCCCAGGCTGCGGAACAGCTCAACCGAGTACGACCACATCTTGTTGTACCAGTCCATGGAGTCTTCCGGTTTGCAGATGACAATCATTTCCTGTTTCTCGAACTGGTGGATCCGGTAAACGCCGCGCTCCTCAATGCCGTGGGCGCCTTTTTCCTTGCGGAAGCAGGGCGAGTAGCTCGTCAGGGTCTGCGGCAGGTCGCCTTCCGGCAGGATCTGGTCAATGAAGCGGCCGATCATGGAGTGCTCCGAGGTCCCAATCAGGTAGAGGTCCTCCCCTTCAATTTTGTACATCATGGCGTCCATTTCGTCGAAGCTCATGACGCCGGTGACCACTTTGGAGCGGATCATGAAGGGCGGAATGCAGTATGTGAAGCCTTTGCCGATCATGAAGTCACGGGCATAGGCAATGACCGCTTCATGCAAGCGGGCAATGTCGCCGAGGAGATAATAGAACCCGTTTCCGGCCACGCGGCCGGCGGCGTCCATGTCAATGCCGCCGAAGGATTCCATAATTTCGGTGTGGTACGGAATGTCGAACGCCGGAACCGCCGGTTCGCCGAAGCGCTCCACCTCCACATTGTGGCTGTCGTCCGGGCCAATGGGCACACTGTCGTCAATCATTTGCGGAATGACCATCATGCGCTTCTCAATTTCGGCCTTAAGCTCCGTCTCCTTGGCCTCCAGCTCGGCCAGACGCTCGGCGCCGGCCTGGACCTTGGCTTTGACGGCCTCGGCCTCTTCCAGCTTGGAAGGGTCTTTTTTGGCCATGCCCATCAGTTTGCCAATTTCCTTGGACAGGGCGTTGCGGGACGCGCGGAGGTCCGAGGCCTCCGTTACGGCGGCGCGGTGCTCTTTGTCCAGTTCAATGACTTCGTCCACCAGAGGAAGTTTCTGGTCTTCGAATTTCTTTTTGATGTTTTCCTTTACCAGATCCGGGTTTTCCCGTACGAAGCGAATATCAAGCATATTGGTTCTCCTTGTTTCAAATTAGCTTTTGTCGAGCTGGTTGGCCAGTTTGCCGAGATCTTCCTTGTCGAAGAACTCAATGACCAGGGTGCCGCCGCGGTTCCCGCCGAGGACCTTGACCTTGCGGCCGAGGGCGTCGGACAGGGCCAGTTCGGCCTCGTCGAAGAAGGTGTCCCGCGTCTTTTTGCGGGCACCGCTCCCCGGCTTCTTCGCCGCGCTGGCTTTGACCATCTTCTCAATGTCCCGGACGGACAGCTGCTTTTTCAGGATTTCGTCGGCCGCCGCCTTCATGTCGGCGTCGTTGCCCATGGCCAGGAGCGCACGGGCGTGGCCGGCGGAGAGCTTGCCGCTGCGGGTCAGGTCCCGGACCTCCTCCGGCAGGTTCAGCAGACGGATGGAGTTGGCCACGGCCGGACGGGACATGCCGACGCGTTCCGCTGCCTGCTCCTGGGTCAGATGGTACCGCTCCATGAGAAGGGACAGACCTTCCGCCTCTTCAATGGGGTTCAGATCCTCACGCTGCAGGTTCTCAATGAGGGCAATTTCCATGGCCTGCTCGTCGGACATTTCCCGGATGATGACCGGGACTTCATGAAGACCCGCAATCCGGGACGCGCGCCAGCGGCGCTCGCCGGCGACGAGCTGGTAGGAACCGTCCTGCATGGGCCGGACCAGAAGCGGCTGCAGCACCCCGTTTTTCCGGATGCTGTCGGCCAGTTCATTCAGCGCTTTCTCGTCAAAGGTTTTCCGGGGCTGTTCCCGGTTGGGTTCAATTTCGCGAAGGGGCAAGGTCACGGACTGGCTGCCCCCGAGCGACTCGACGGAGTTGTCGGAAAACAGGGCATCCAGTCCCCTGCCGAGACCGCCTTTCTTTGCCATACCGCTCACCTCTTCTTATTGTTTCGGATAAACTCTTTCGCCAGATTTACATAGGCCTGGCTTCCCTTGGAACTGTTGTCGTAATACAGAACGGGCTGTCCGAAGCTCGGAGCCTCGGAAAGACGGACGTTGCGCGGGATGACTGAGGCGAAGACTTTCTTTGGGAAGTACTTCTTGACCTCTTCCACCACCTGCTGCGTCAGGTTCAGCCGTCCGTCGTACATGGTCAGGACCACGCCTTCGAGCTCAATGTACGGGTTGTACATGCGCTTGACCGTGCGGACCGTGCTCATCAGCTGGGACAGACCTTCCAGGGCATAGTATTCGCACTGGATGGGAACCAGGAACGTGTCGGATGCGCAGAGGGCGTTTAACGTAATCAACCCCAGGGACGGCGGGCAGTCCAGCAGCATGAAGTCGTAGCTGTCATACAGCGGCGACAATGCGGTTTTCAGCCGCTTTTCCCGTCCGGGGAGTTCCACCAGCTCCAGCTCGGCGCCGGCCAGATCCATATTGGCGGGAAGCACGTCCACATTCTTGTAATTCGATTTTATGATGACGTCTTTGGCCGCAACTCCGTTGATGAGCACGTCGTAAGACGATTGTTCCAGAGACCGTTTGTCTATGCCGAACCCGCTTGTGGCGTTGCCCTGCGGGTCAATGTCGACCATCAGGATCCGGCAGCCCTGTGCACCGAGCGATGCGGCAAGGTTGACGGTGGTCGTCGTTTTGCCGACGCCGCCCTTCTGGTTGACCACTGCAATGGTTTTTGCCATTCCTCTCACCTTTCTTTGTGTTAACATCAAACATTTTACCACACCCCTATATTGAATAAAAGAGGAATCCCGAAGCTTTTTGTTTCACGTGAAACAATTCAGGAGTCATTGGTTGCTTTTTGCGCACAGCATGCTATAATGCCGAAAGAACCGAAACACGACCACAAGTTCCTGTGGCCAATTCTTACAAGGAGTCCTCTATATGGAAAATACCAACATTCTGGCGGTCAATGACAAGATCCTGGAACGCGCCGACTTCTACGAGTTTCTGCGCGCCCAGACCCGCGACCGTACCATTATCTGGTCCGTCCTCATTTATGCTGCCGCCGGAATCGTCTATGCCATTTCCATTGCGCAGGCCGCTGCCGGCGGGCATCCGAGCCCCCTTCCGGTCATCATTATGACCATTTTAGTCCTTCTGATGTTCCTGATCCGCTACGCACTGCCGATTCTCCCGGCTAAAAAACGGTTTGAAGCCTATAAGGAAAAGGGTCCGGCGCAGCGCATCCAGGTCTATTATGCCGACCGGGTCGAGACGAGAATTGGACTGGAAACACTGAACCGCGTCTATTACAAGGACCTGGACCGGGTCATTCTGGCCAATAAGCTGCTCATTCTGATAAAACCGGACCATTCCTACCTGCTTTGCCGGACGGACGGGTTCCGCGGCGGGACGTTTGAAGACGTCTACAAGGCAATTGAGGCCGTCCACCCCAAAATTGAAGCCATCAAAAAACCAAAATTCGGCTAAGAATACAGCGGTGTCTCAGCTGGCAGCCATTTCGCCGACCTTGCCGCTTGCCGGTTGTTGAGGCGAAATGGGACGACAGTGAGACGGCGCGTAACTGTCGTAGAGGGAAAATGGTCTGACAGTGAGGCGGCGTTATAATAATAATAGTATATAAGGGCAATTGTTGAGTCCAAAAAAAGGAACCGGAAAGATCCGGTTCCTTTTTTGTTGGAAGATTTAAGTTACAGCGGCTTTTTGGCCATTTTGGCGGACGGCCGCGGATAGGCGTCCGGGGTGTTTCCCGTTTTACGAATGAACAGCAGATGCCGCTCCCCTTTGTCGTCTATGCCGTACGCCACCATTTTTTCGGGCTCTCCCCCGAGAATTCCAATGGCGCGCCGGGCGTCTTTCAGCTCCTGTTTAATGTCCGGGCCCTTCATGGCCAGGAAAATGCCGCCTTTTTTGACGAACGGCAGGCAGTATTCGGACAGATCCCGCAGATTCGAGACGGCGCGGGCTGTGGCAAAGTCGAACTGTTCGCGGAACGCCGGGTCTTTTCCGGCCTCTTCCGCACGGGCATGGACGAAATTCGGCGCAAGACCGAGGTTTTCGGCAATATCGGCCACCGCCGTGAGCTTTTTCTGTGTGCTGTCGAGCAGCGTGACCTTGAGGTCCGGCCGCGCAATAAGCAGCGCCAGCCCGGGGAATCCGGCGCCGGTGCCGACGTCAATGAGGGAGCTTCCTTCCGGAAATTCCTCGTATTTCAGCGGCATCAGGCTGTCCAGGAAGTGTTTGTAGACAATTTCCTCCGGATCCGTAATGGCGGTGAGGTTTAGTTTCTCGTTCCAGGACAAAAGGTGTTCCGCGTAGCGGTCAAACCGGTCCAGTGCTTCATCGCCAAGGGAAATCCGGTTCTTTTCCGTAATGGATTTCAGCAGTTCTTTGGAAATGGTCATGAAAGCGGTCCTTTCTCCAGATAGATGAGCAGGACGGAAATGTCCGCCGGGCTGACCCCGGAAATGCGGGCAGCCTGTCCAATGTTCTGGGGCCGGATCCGGTTCAGTTTCTCGCGGGCTTCCAGCCGCAGTCCCGTAATGGTGTCATAATCCAGCGTTTCGGGCAGCGTTTTGGTCTCCAGACGGCGCATTTCGCGGATCTGGGATTCCTGCCGGCTGATATACCCCTCATACTTCATGGCAATGCCGACTTGCTCGAAGATTTCGTCCGGAAAATGGGGCCGAGAGGGGTCAAAGGGGGCCAAAACCTCATAATCCAGCTGCGGACGCTTGAGGAGATCGGCCAGTTTCATACCCTGGTCCACCGGCGATGTTTCACGTGAAACAAGTACTGCGTTGAGCTCATCCGTTGGCGAAATGACAACGTTTTTGGCCCGTTCGGTCTCCTGCGCAATGAGCTCTTTTTTCCGGAGGACGGCATCGTACCGCTCCTTCGAGAGCAGCCCCAGACGGTATCCGAACTCCGACAGCCGCAGATCGGCATTGTCCTGGCGTAAAATAAGCCGGTATTCGGCGCGGGAGGTCATCATCCGGTAGGGTTCGTTGCATCCTTTGGTCACCAGGTCGTCAATGAGTGTTCCAATGTAAGAACTGGCCCGGTCCAACACAAACGGCTCTTTGCCCTGAACTTTGTGTGCGGCGTTGATGCCGGCAATGAGTCCCTGGGCGGCCGCCTCTTCATATCCGCTGGAGCCGTTGAATTGTCCGGCGCCGAAGAGGCCGGGGAAGTCCAGAAATTCCAATGTTGACTTTAAACATAAGGGGTCGATGCAGTCGTATTCAATGGCATAAGCCGTCCGGATGACCTGAACATGCTCGAGGCCCGGAATGGTTTTGAGAAAGGCCAGCTGCACATCTTCGGGCAGGGAAGAGGAGAGGCCCTGCAAATACATTTCCTCCGTGTTCAGCCCGCAGGGTTCAATGAAGATCTGGTGCCGTTCCTTGTCCTGGAACCGGACAATTTTGTCTTCAATGCTGGGGCAGTAACGGGGACCGACGCCCTCAATTTTTCCGCCGTACAGCGGGCTTCGGTGAAGATTGTTTAAAATAATCTCCTTCGTGGCGTCGTTGGTATAGGTAATGTAGCAGTCCGCTTTGTTCTCCGGGGCGGGTTCGTCGTCCCAGGAGAACTTGACCCGCTTTTCGTCGCCGTGCTGGACCTCCAGTTCGGAGAAGTCAATGGAGCGCCGGTTGACCCGGGAGGGGGTGCCGGTCTTGAAGCGGCGGGTCGGAATGCCGAGTTGATTCAGTGAAGCAGAAAGGGCCGTGGCAGGGAAGAGGCCGTCCGGTCCGCTTTCGTAGGAGACGTCTCCCACGTAAATGCGGCCGCCGAGGAACGTGCCGGTGCAGAGGATGACCGTGTCCGCCGTATAAAGGGCTTCCAGACGCGTTTTCATCTGCCACTTGCCGTCTTCGGTCCGGGTCAGATCCGTAATTTCCGCCTGCCGCAGGTCCAGATTTTCCTGCTGCTCCAGAGCGTTTTTCATAAACGCGGAGTACTGGCGGCGGTCTTCCTGGCCGCGCGGGCTGTGCACGGCGGGGCCTTTGCCGAGGTTCAGCATGCGGCCCTGGATCATGTTCCGGTCCGCGGCAATGCCCATTTCGCCGCCGAGCGCGTCAATTTCGCGCACCAGCTGGCCTTTGGACGTGCCGCCGATGGCCGGGTTGCAGGGCATATTGCCCACCCAATCCGCGGTAATGGTAAAAATGACCGTGCGGCAGCCGAGCCGGGCCGCGGCCAGAGCCGCTTCAATGCCAGCGTGTCCGGCGCCAATGACGGCAACCTCATAGTGCTTTGCAAAGTACTCCAACAATAATGCCTCTTTTCAAAAACTCACTTTCCGACGCAGAACCGTTCAAAGACCTGTTCCATAACGGTGTCGGAGACGCGCTCGCCGGTCAGTTCCAGCAGCGGTTCAATGGCTGCCTCGGTGCTGAGGCCGACGGTGTCCAGCGTCAGGCCGTTTTCCAGCGCCGAAACCGCGTCCCGGATGCAGGACAGGGAACGGTTGACGCAGGCGAGCTGCCGTTCGTTGGCCAGCATGGCGGCGCTCGGGTCGAAATCGGCCGTGCCAAGCAGGTCCTCGAGCACGACCACGAGCTGGTCGTAACAGGACGGGTCTTTGGCGGAGAGGGAGAGGACCCGGGACACGGAGCCGGCGACGGCGTCTTCCGGCACCACGGTTCCAAGGTCGGTTTTATTAATAATGGCAATGCTGTGACGGCCTTTGCAGGCCTCCAGGATCTGCCGGTCTTCGTCGTTTAAGGGTTCGTTTCCGTCAAACACAGCCAGAATGATGGCCGCCCGGTCCAGCTTCCGGTGCGCCATTTCAATGCCGATGGACTCCACGGGGTCGTCCGAGTCGTGCAGGCCGGCGGTGTCCGAAAGCCGCAGAACCACGTTGCCGATGCGCGCGGTTTCCTCAATGACATCCCGCGTGGTGCCCGCAACGGCGGTGACAATGGACCGGTTGCGGCCGAGCAGGAGGTTCATAAGGGTGGATTTGCCGACGTTCGGGCGCCCGGCAATGACGGTTTCCACGCCGGCGGTGACGGCCTGGCCGGCGTCGAACTTTTCGGTCAGGGCTTCCAGTTTGGCGGCCACGTTCTTCAGGTTGCCGGCCAGTTCGGCGCGGTCCAGCGGCTCCACATCCTCATCCGGGTAGTCCACCCAGGCGGCAATGTGCGCCGATTCGGCCACCAGGGTATCCGCACAGCCGCGGATTTCCCGGGACAAAGACCCTTCGAGTGCATGAACGGCAGCGCTGACGGCCTGTTCGCCGTGGGCGCCGATGAGGTCCATGACGGATTCGGCTTCGGAGAGATCCAGTTTGCCGTTTAAAAACGCGCGCTTGGTGAACTCGCCGGGGCCGGCCGGCTCGGCGCCCGCCGCAAGGACGAGGCGCAGTACCAGCTGCATGAGCGTCAGCCCGCCGTGGCACTGCAGCTCCACCACATCTTCCCCCGTATAGGACTTCGGGGCGCGGTAGACGATGGCAATACATTGGTCAAGGACTGAATCGCCCGAGACGACGGAACCAAATGCCGCATGGAACCCGGGGAGCTCCGAAAGCGTCCGGCTGCCGGCAGGGGAGAAGACCCGTTCCGCCACGGAAATGGCGTCGGGCCCGGAAATTTTGACAATGCCAATGCCGCCCGCTGCGTTGGGCGTGGAGATGGCAGCCACGGTGGAACTCATAAAAACACTCCAGTCACGAACCGGTTTGTGCCCGGAAAAGCGCGTTGATACAAGCAATTCAGGGACAAATCAATTGACATTTAACAAGTATTATATTAATATTCTTTTCGCATGTAAAGTTTTAAGTCAGGAGAAAGTATTCATGAACAACAAGGACAAAACCATGGAAAAAATTGTCACGCTCTGCAAAGGGCGCGGCTTTATCTATCCGGGCAGTGAAATCTACGGCGGCCTGGCCAACAGCTGGGACTACGGCCCGCTTGGCGTGGAGCTGAAAAACAACGTCAAAAAGGCCTGGTGGAAGAAATTTGTCCAGGAGAACAAATACAATGTCGGCCTCGACGCCGCCATCCTTATGAACAGTGAGGCTTGGGTGGCTTCGGGCCATGTCGGCGGCTTCTCGGATCCGCTCATGGATTGCAAGGACTGCCATGCCCGGCACCGCGCGGACAACCTCATTGAAGACTACGTCGAAGCGAACGGCCTCGACGACAAGGCGGAGGCCATGACCTTTGAGCAGATGGAGCAGTACATTGCGGACAAAGGTATTACCTGCCCGAAGTGCGGTTCCAAAAACTTCACGGGCATCCGCCAGTTCAACCTGATGTTCAAGACCTTCCAGGGGGTTACCGAGGACTCGGCCTCCACGCTGTATCTCCGTCCGGAAACTGCGCAGGGCATCTTTGTCAACTTCCCGAACATCCAGCGGACCACCCGCAAAAAGGTGCCGTTCGGCGTCTGCCAGATCGGCAAATCCTTCCGCAACGAAATTACGCCCGGCAACTTCACCTTCCGGACCCGCGAATTCGAGCAGATGGAACTGGAGTTCTTCTGCAAGCCCGGCACAGATCTGGAATGGTTCGAGTACTGGCGCGCCTACTGCCGCGACTGGCTCTACAGCCTCGGCATGCGCGAAGAGGACCTGCGGCTGCGGGACCACGAACCGGAAGAGCTGGCCTTCTACTCCAAGGCCACCACGGACTTTGAGTTCCTGTTCCCATTCGGCTGGGGCGAACTCTGGGGCGTGGCCGACCGCACGAACTACGACCTGACCCAGCACCAGGACCACTCCGGACAGGACATGGATTACTTCGACCCGGAGACCAACGAAAAGTACATTCCATACGTCATTGAGCCGTCGCTCGGTGCCGATCGCGTTGTGCTGGCCTTCCTCTGCGAAGCCTACGACGAGGAGACCACGACCGACGCCAAGGGCAAGGAAGACACCCGCGTCGTCCTGCACCTGCACCCGGCGCTGGCCCCTTACAAGTGCGCCGTTACGCCGCTGTCGAAGAAACTCGATGAGCCGGCCAGCAAATTATATGAGGAACTGTCCAAGCACTTCATGACGGACTACGAACTCACCGGTTCCATCGGCAAGCGGTACCGCCGCGAAGACGAGATCGGCACGCCGTTCTGCATTACCTATGACTTCGAGTCCGAAGAAGACCACTGCGTCACCGTCCGTGACCGCGACACCATGGAGCAGGAGCGGATTCCCATTGACAGCCTGGTAGAATACATCAGCAAGAAAATTGAATTCTAAAGGAGCCGAATACGCGAAAAGACCGTCAGACAAGTGTCTGACGGTTTTTCTTTATGAACAGGAAAAGGCGGAAATAACCGCAGATAGATATGAATATAAGTTAACTAAATTAATATAAGTTAACGACGGTGGATTGGAAGAATCTTACAATTTAAACACGAGTGGACTACTCTATAGGCGAGAGATGATGAATGAATAATGTTAAATTCTACCAAAAGTGGGGTTCCGTTTGCGAGGTGATGATCCGCCAGATGCGGAAAACCAAAAAAGTTACTATGGATGGCAAATCGTCATGAGGACCATGGACAATTTTGAAAAGTATCGGTGGTTTCTGGAACAATACGGATACCTTTTGGATGTGGTTGCCCAGAAAGACATTGCTTTTTTTCTGAACATTACCCCGCAGACGCTGTGCCGGGTCAAAAGGACATTTTACAAATAGAATCAGAAATCATATATGGAAAGGAATGATGAAAAGTGGAAGTGAAGGCCGAACCGAAGACCAACGGGGTGAAAAAAACTGTCCTGACGGTGGTATTGACGCTTTTGGCGGTCCTTATTGTATTGCTGTTGCTTGCTTTCTTTGATATCATCCAGGTTCCTGCTCTGCAGGTATCCGGGGTGACCCGCAAAGGCAGGACCCTTCCGGAGTATGCCACAGAATTTGACGTGGAATTGCCGGACGCCCCCTCGGAACGGAAACACCTTCTGTCCGTTTCCGGCAACCAGGCGGTTTCCACCTGGAGATATAAACCGATTGAGCAGAACCGGGCTTTTACCGGCCGGAAAACACATGTTTCTTTGCCGCCAGGCATTTACAAGCTTCACATTGTAGATTCAGCAACCAAGGAGAAGGAACTGAGCCAGGAAATAATCGTATCCAGAAAAGGAAAAGAAACTCGATTGTCTCCGCCAATGGTTCCAAATCCGGACAACAACAATACCGACGCGGACCAGACGGACGAACAAGAGTCCGGGAAGACGGAAAAACCAGACACCAAACCGTCGGAAGAACAAGTTGTTATTAAAACACTGACCGGCTATAACAGTTCTTTTCAGCAAGTGCGGTGGGATTTCACGTATGACTTTGACAATAAGAAACTTATGGTGGAAGAGCAGTGCCTGTCATCGTCTCCTGGTGATGCCTTTGTGGTTAAAGATTTTACCAATGCAATTGACGGCTTATTAACCCCGGAACTTTGGACGGAACATCCGGAGATTGCTCTAATGACAAATTCTCATGAAGGTGCACCGACGGAATTCCTGTTGGCTTACAATCCGTTTCTGTGCTCGGGAAAAATCAATCGGATTACGGTTTCTTCGGAAACCGGCAAAACGGATTATTATATCAAAGCGGCTAACGGAAAAGTTAATACAGTCAACATTGACGCTGACGGTAATGGAAGTACTATGACATTCCAGTATGACAGCCAGGGCCGGCTTGTCCATTGTTCCACCGTATCCGATTTTGTATTCGAAGGGGAGAACTTCGAAGACAGCCTAAGTGTGGAATACGGGTCTTCTCCGAACAGTGTCACAGTTACCAATAATATTGATGACAGACCAGAGGGTAAAATTCAAAGAACCTGGTATGGAAAGAACAATTCCCTGACCGAGTGTTCCTTTACGGAGCTTTTTAGCGACGAACCAAATGATTATTATCAGCAAGATTCTGTAAATCTAAACTTTACGTATGGCAAAAACGGACCGGAAACTTTATCCGAGTCGGGAAGTGACTATAATGTTTATATTTACGGAACCACTTACTTCTCTTATAGTTCCGACGGCCTTCTGAAGGATATTACAGAAAACTCAGAGTACGAACCTGACGTAACCATTACCTATACCTGGACCACCGTCTCGGCCTGACAAACAATCTGAATACTCGAAAAAAACCGTCAGACACTTGTCTGACGGTTTTTTTATGAACGGGAAAAGTCTGAAAAAAAGCGGCCGGAAATGAATTAAAATCAACCGCGTTAACAAAATTTAATGACGGTGGTTCGGAAGAATATTACAATTTAGACACACGTTGACTATTAGACACACGTTGACTATTTTTTCAAACGAGAGATGATGAATGAATATTGTTAAATTCTACCAAGAGCAGGGTGTAAACAGTGAAAAGACTGCACGGTTCCTGGCGGACCATACCCGGGTAGTGAAACGGAAAAAGGGGTATCGGCTACTGACAGCGGGGGACGAACCGACCGCAGTTCTTATCCTCCTGGACGGGGTTCTCAGTTTCTCTTACATTGATGATAATGGGCGCGAGTCGGTCATGGGGTTCCGTTTGGGAACGGAATCCTGTTCCGTCACGCTGAATTTAGAGGACACTGTGGAATTGAATGTACAGGCCGTTACCGCCGTAACGCTGCTGGTGCTGCCGAAGGCTGCACTGAACCAGGCTCTCCAGACGGACAGCTCCGTTTGTGAAGCAATGATCCGTCAGATGGCGGAAAACCAAAAGAACAACTATAGTTGGCAAATCGTCATGAGGGCCAAGGACAGTATGGAAAAGTATCGGTGGTTTCTGGAACAATACGGATACCTTGTGGATGTCATTCCCCAGAAAGACATTGCCAATTTTCTGAACATTACCCCTCAGACGCTGTGCCGGGTCAAACGCTTGACGGACCAAACGAACGCAGAACAATAAGTGAAAACAGGGAACCAAAGGAGCCGTTTTCGGCTCCTTCTTTTTTGCTCTGCGAATCAGCCCTAATATGGTATTATGAGGAAGAAGAACAACGTTATAACCTTTACACAACCCAAAACCCAAGGGAGGAAAGACCATGAGCAAAACACTGATTATCGGCGGCGTGGCCGGCGGCGCCAGCTGTGCAGCCCGCCTTCGCCGGCTGGACGAGACTGCGGAAATAATCGTCCTGGAGCGCGGCCCGTACATTTCGTACGCGAACTGCGGCCTGCCGTATCATATCGGCAACGTCATCCGCTCCCGGGACGCTCTTCTCGTGACCACCAAAGAGCAGATGGAGACCCGCTTCAACATTGACGTCCGCCCCATGAACGAAGCCGTCAAAATTGACCGGAAGAACAAGTGCGTGGAAGTCCGCAACAACGAGACCGGCGAGACCTATACCGAGAGCTACGACACCCTCGTCCTGGCCACCGGTTCGTCTCCGCTGCGGCCGCGCATTCCCGGCATAGACAACGACAAGATCAAGACGCTCTGGACCGTGCCGGACACCGACGCCATGCGCGCGGAAGTCTTCGACAAAGGCATTCAGACGGCCGTTGTAGTCGGCGGCGGATTCATCGGCCTGGAAACGGCGGAGAACCTGAACGAAGCCGGCGTCAAAGTGACCATTGTGGAGGCGGCCGACCAGGTCATGGCACCGCTGGACTACGAAATGGCACAGATGCTGCAGGACAATATTGTCCGCAACGGGGTGGAACTCCGCGTGGGCGATGCAGTGGACTCCTTCGAAGACAAGGGCAACACCGTCCGGGTGGTCCTTGCCAGCGGAGCTGCTGTGGAAGCCGAGCTGGTCGTGCTTTCCATCGGCGTCCGCGCCAACAGCAAGCTGGCGGCCGATGCCGGCCTGGCGCTCAATCCGCGCGGCGGCATTGTGGTCGACGACCACATGCGGACGGAGGACCCGTCCATCTACGCGGTCGGCGACGCGGTGGAAGTCACCGACGTCGTCAGCGGCCAGCCCACCATGGTCCCGCTTGCCGGTCCGGCCAACAAGCAGGGCCGCATTGCCGCCAACAACATTGCCGGCGGAAATGACCGCTACGAAGGCACCCAGGGCTCCTCGGTCGCCAAGGTCTTCGACCTGACCGCGGCCTCCACCGGCGCCAACGAAAAGACCCTTGCCCGTCAGGGAAAAGAGAAGGGCAAGGACTATGAAGTCATCTATGTGACGCAGAATTCGCACGCCGGATACTATCCGGGTGCCAAACCCATGACCATCAAGCTCCTCTTCACGAAGGACGGCCGCAAGATCCTCGGCGCCCAGATTGTCGGATTCGACGGCGTGGACAAGCGCATTGACACCATTGGTGTGGCGCTCCGCCTCGGCGCCGGCGTGGATGCGCTGACCAATCTGGAACTGGCCTATGCGCCGCCGTATTCTTCGGCCAAAGACCCGGTCAACATGGCCGGTTTCACCGCCGAGAACTTGTTAAACGGTATGCTGGCCTTTGCCCCGTGGAACGTGGAAGAGGCGCTGCCGGATGCGGTGCTCCTGGATGTCCGGGAGGCGGCGGAGAACATGGTCTTTGCCGTGCCGAACGCCGTGAACATTCCGCTCGGCCAGCTGCGTGACCGCCTCGGAGAACTCGACAAGAGCAAGACCATTGTTGTCTTCTGCGCCGTCGGTGTCCGCGCGTACAACGCCAACCGCATTCTCCGCGCCAACGGCTTTGAAAACGTCCTCGTCTATCCGGGCGGCACGCGGTTCTACATGACCACGCACTACAAAGAGCTGGCGGCCGCCAAAGAAAAAGCCGCCCCGGCAGCGGCTGCGGACGACGAAAAGCCAATTGCACTGAATCTGAAAAAAACCACCGTGAAGGAGGCGGTTCCCGTGAAATCCATGACCCTTGACTGCATTGGCCTGCAGTGCCCGGGCCCCATTGTAAAAGTGTACGAAGCCATTAACGGTATGGAAGACGGCGACGAACTGGAAGTCCGCGCCTCCGACCCCGGATTCGTCCGTGATATCGGCGCCTGGTGCACCACCACCGGCAACACGCTGATTTCCGCCGGTCAGGACGGCAACGACTACAAAGCCGTTCTGCGCAAGGGCGTTTCGGCGGATGCCGCCGCGCCGGAAGCGGGTGCCGCAGCGGCGGTCAACCCCGACAAGGACAAGACCATTGTCGTCTTCTCAGGCGACATGGACAAGGTCATGGCCAGCTTCATCATTGCCAACGGCGCGGCCGCCATGGGCAAGAAAGTTACCATGTTCTTCACGTTCTGGGGCCTTTCCGCACTCCGGAAACGGCCGTCCCCGAAGGTCCCCAAGGGCCTCATTGAACACGCGTTCGGACTCATGCTTCCGAAGGGCGTGGCCCACATGGGCATTTCCAAGTGGAACATGGGCGGCATGGGCGGCGCCATGATGCGCTGGGTCATGAAGCAGAAGAACGTCGATTCGCTGCAGGATCTGATGGAAACCGCCATGAAGAACGGTGTTACCATCCAGGCCTGCTCCATGAGCATGGACGTTATGGGCATTAAGCCCGAAGAACTGATTGACGGCATTGAAATTGTCGGCGTTGGAACCTATCTCGGCGCGGCAGAAACGGCCAACCACAATCTGTTTATTTAATCTGGCAATCGGTTCATCCAATTTGACAATCGGTTTCCGGGTCAGGCGAAGGTCGCCTGACCCGGTTTTTTTGGCTTCTGATAAAAATACCGCACCAAAACATGAATACTTATTCAGAGTATGAATATTTTACAATAACTGCTTTATGTAAAAATATTATTATTTAAACTAACTTCAAAATGGTTGCATGGCTTGCACCATGCTCCTTTGTTGAATTGTCGTTTTTATGAGAAAGGGGGATTTGGCGGAACTTACCCAGACGCCAAAACAAAATGAAAAAACTATCGAAAAGACTCATATCCATGATGCTTAGCATTGTGCTTTGCGTTACGTTGCTGGGCACAAGCGTATTTGCAATTGCAGCGGAAGGAGTCAGTCCTTCCAAAGACGGAAAAAAGGTACTTACGGTCCTTGGCGACTCCATTGCAGCGGGCTCCGGACTAACACATGGAATCCTGGGAAACGATATGCATACCCCGCTGGATCAGTATTATCTCCGCGGAGATGAACTGGTAGAGGGCTCCTATCCTCAGCTTGTCGGCAAAGAGGCGGGTTTTGATGTCGTCCACAAAGATGCACGGGAAATGTTAATTACGGACAATCTGCTTCGGATGCTGGATGACAGTTTTGATGCGGAACTGGCTATGCCGGAGAACTATTATGAGCGTTTTGTAACGGAGATGGCCGCTGTTTTCGATAAGTCGGTAACGTTCGCGGATTTCATGAAGTTAAAAAAGAACATAAAGCATGACGTGGCAGAAGCGGATGTCATTATCATCAACATTGGAAGCAATGATGTTGCAACAATGGCCCTTCTTGACCCAATCTTCCGGACCCTCTATTACACGTTTGGAATGCAGATTCAGCCGGCCATGACTGCGTTAAAAGGGCAGTTGAATACCATTGATTCTCCCGAAGACATTATTAAGATGGTTGGCGGCTATGAACCCTTCTTGTCCAAGATGGAGACCAATATGGAAGCCTATAAGGTGAAAATGGACCGGATGATCGGGGTTATCCGACAGCTTAATCCGACGGCCGACATCTACTATTTGGGAATGAACGGAACCGCTTTCTATAACATTGAGCCCACCGATTCAGAAGTATCAAAATTCTTCCGGACGCATGCTCACAAGCTTGCAAAAGAGTTCAAAACCTATGCTACGAAAGAAAGTGCCTACAAGGATGAAATCATCTATGTAGGTGTTGATAATGCGGAATGTTGGAAAGCTGATCCAATCTATTCTCCCACATATTTCCTGTACTTCCTGCAGAATGCTCATCCCAATTATGCAGGACACAGGCATTATGCAGATAAGATATTAGCAGCAATGCGTAAGCATAATGGTACCAGAGTCAGTCATGGCAAATGACCCTCTGAAATGGGTTACGGATTCTTCCGTACGGTGAATATTTTCACGACCC
>ONLO01000194.1 GCA_900318715.1 uncultured Eubacteriales bacterium
AAAAGAAACTTCCAAAGAAATTTCAAGGGTACTTTCGTTCATCGTTGTTTAATTTTCAAGGTTCAGCCCGTCCGCGCAAACACGCGGAATATGGGAAAACCGCCCTTGCGGGCGCGAGATATATATTAACCTAACCGGACATCTGTTGTCAACCATTATTTTGGAAGAACAACAACCTTTTTCAAACCCCTCCGGGCGTTTCAGCCTAAAAGGTCAGACAAGTTCCCGGGAAGAGCTGAATCGCCCGGAAAAAAGCAGAGCAGACACTTCCGTGTCCGCTCTGCAAAAAGCTCCAATATAAATGGTTTGTTAATTATAAGAAGAACAGCCGGATGGTGAGCAGGTCGTCGTCCATGGAATACTGGATGGCGGAGCTGTTCACGCGCCGCGCCGTCGGCAGAGACCGGTTGGCCGCTTCAAGCAGGTCGTAGACGCCGCTGCCGCCAATGAGCATGGCGTCTGCCTTCCGGTACGCGTCCTTGCTGGTGAAGTAGATTTCCAGGGAACTGTTCCCCGCCACGCGGGCGTTCACGGTGCCGTCAATAATGCTCTTGCGCAGCGCCGTCTCGGTCGTCTTGTCCGTAATCTGGAGGTCGTTCACCAGGAAGTAGTTCTGGCTGTCGTCCGTGCACTTCTCCCACAGGCTCTCCTCCTCCGGCGTATGGTTGCCGGACATGGCCTCCGCGCTGCGGTTGAAGTAGATGTGGCTCGGTTCCATCATGGCGGTTTCCAGAGACTCACGGGCGCCGGTGACGCGGTAGTCGTCCCACGTAACATCCACGGTGTACTCCTGGCCGTCCAGCTTGACCACATTCCACATGTGGTTCTCCGTGCCGTCGGCCGAGGTGGCCTTGCCGGTAATGACCCGGTTTTCAATGCCGGCCCGCTGCAGCAGCCACTGGAAACTGCGCGAGTAACCTTCGCAGTTGGCCTCCCGCTTCACGAGCATGCCGTACGGCGTGTAGACGTCCCCGTCCTTTGAGCTGTACTCGGACATGACGCCGAGCGCGTCGTGGAGGAAGAGTTCCGTCTCGTATTCGGAGGCGCCCTTCGGCACGTGGCTCAGGATTTCGGTGGCCACATCCTCCGCCTTGCTCAGCTGCTTGTCATACGTTGCCTTCTTCATGGTGTACTGCGGCACGAACCAGAAGCTCTTGCCCACGCGGGTCAGGGTGCATTCGGTGCCCAGCATGAAGAGCTCGGGGTTGTCGTAGGAGACGGCTTTGAAGACCTCGTTGAGTTCCTCGTCGTCAATTTCCGGCACGCAGATCTGCTCCGGGAAGTCCGGCAGCGCCGAGACAATAATGCGGTACGCCAGCTTCGCGTTACTGGAAAGCTTCGTGTAGTAATACCGCTGGGACGTGTCGTCGTACTCGCGGGACGAGTAGTGGTGGCGTCTTGCATCTGCCCGGGCGATGTAGCGGTCCATGGGCAAAAAGAAGTACGCCAGAATACTCAGGATGAGCACCGCCGCAACGAAGTCGTACAGGAACTGTCCGCAGCCGCCGCTGCGCCGCTTTGCGCGGGCGCTATTATTCGGTTTTGGCTTGGGGCTGGGGCGGGAAGAAGCCTTTGCTTTTGTCCGGTTCCCGGCAGCGGCAGGCGCGCGCTGCGAAGACCGGTTCGGCGTACTGGGAGGCCGCTGGTTGCTGACCTGCCGGCGCCGGGCACCCGCCTTGCGCGGTGCTTTGTTCATTTGGTCTCCTCCAGAACCTCAACGGATATTTTCAGGTTGTCCTGGGACACCTCGTTCAAGAAGCCCTGATACCGGGCGTAGTCGCTGATGTTAATGTCCGACTCCACGACGTCGGCCAGGTCCTCGAAGACCTTCTGTTCCTTGGCCGCGTTCGTCGGGCTGATGGCGCTGTCCAGGAAGTCGGCAATAATGTTGGCCTGTGCCTCAATGGATTCCGGTGTGGCGCCAATGCCGACGTAGCGGAGGTAGTTGAAAAATTCACTGCCGGAAAGCGTGTGTTCGCCGGCAATCATCTTGAACGTGAACCGGTCGTCCTCGTAGTTGACGTCGTTTTCAAAGAGGACCGGGTAGTACCCGAGGGCCTCCATGAACCGGCCGGATTCGTCCAACGTCAGGACAATATAACGGTCAATGGGCATGCCGGAGTTGGCGCCCACGGCCTTGGCCAGGAGCGGCGTCGTGTCAATGTCCGGGTCCAGGTCCTCGCCTTCGTAAATTTCGTCGTAGGTCTGGCCCTTGTACTTGCCCTTCGGGCTCATGCCCGTCACTTTGAACCGGCCGCTCGAGGTGTTGGCCGAAACGACGTCCGCAAACACGACTTCGTCGTATTCCTCGTCCACGCCAATGAACAGCACGTTGATCTTGCGCTTCATATTCGTCGTGTTCTGGATGCCTTCCGGGGTCTCCGGCTCCCGCTGGGAGAGCTCTCTCCAGACCACGAACCCGGACGCCGCGGCAACCAGCAAAAGCACCGCAAGGAATATGAGGAATGCCTTGCGGTTTCTCTGGCTTTTCTGCTGCCCGACGGTGCGGAACCGCAGCCGGGACCGGTCTCTTTGCTTCCGCATGGGAAACATACACTTCCTTTACTGTATTGCAACGCCCTTGTCAGCAGGGCAGATGGATTCATTATTGAAGTTCAGTATACTATACTTTGCGCGCGCGTTTGTAACGCAATCGTTAAAATTTGGGCTGGGTTCCCCGAAAAAGACCGTCTCCGAAGAGACGGTCTTTTTATGGTTATCCATGTTTCTGCGGGAACGGTCAGTCGAGTTTCTTCTTCAGCTTTTCGTAGCGTTCGGCTGCCTGTTTGGCGCCCTCTTCAAAGAGCTCTTTGGCGTTCTCCGGGAACGTCCGTTTCAGGGAGGCATACCGCACTTCGCCGTCGAGGAATTCCTCGTAGTCCATGGACGGCTCTTTGGAGTCGAGCTGGAACGGGTTCTCCCCTTCCGCCGCCCGGCGCGGGTCGTACCGGTACAGGTTCCAGTAGCCGGCATCCGTGGCGCGCTTCATCTCGTCCTGGACCTTGCCCATGCCCAGCTTAATGCCATGGGACAGGCAAGGGGCGTAGGCCACAATGACCGACGGGCCCGGGAAGGACTCCGCCTCTTTCATGGCCTTGATGAGCTGGGCGTTGTCGGCGCCCATGTTGACCTGTGCCACATAGACGTTGCCGTAGGTCATGAGCATGCCGCCGAGGTCTTTCTTCGGCCGCTTCTTGCCGGATGCCGTGAACTGTGCCACGGCGCCAATGGGCGTGGCCTTGGAGGACTGTCCGCCGGTGTTTGAGTAGACTTCCGTGTCCACAATGAGCACGTTGACGTCCTCGCCGCTGGCCAGCACGTGGTCCAGGCCGCCGAAGCCGATGTCGTAGGCCCAGCCGTCGCCGCCGAACATCCAGAAGGTCTTCTTGGAGAGCTGATCTTTGTACCGCAGGATGGTGTCGGCCTCCACGCTGTTCACCGTTTCCAGTGCCGCAATGAGTTTCTGCGATGCACCTTTCGACGCTTCGTAGTCCTCATACGCGGAAAGCCAGTCATCCATGAGGCGGTTAAGGGTTTCGTCCGTGCAGGTTTCGCGGTACGCGGCAATGCGCATCTTCTGCGCCTCGCGCTGCTGGCGGACCGCCAGGACCATGCCGAGGCTGAACTCCGCGTTGTTTTCGAACAGCGAGTTCGTCCAGGCCGGGCCGTGTCCGTCCCGGTTCACCGTGTACGGAATGCCGGGCATGGCGGAGCCCCAGGCCTGGGAACAGCCGGTGGCGTTGGCCCAGTAGACGCGGTCGCCGTAGAGCTGCGTCAAGAGCTTGGCGTACGGGGTCTCCCCGCAGCCGGCGCAGGCCGCCGAGAACTCGAGGAGCGGCTGGCGGAACTGGCTGCCCTTGACCGTGTACGGGTCAAAGACGTCGCCCTTGTCGGAAAGGCGCAGGGCGTATTCCCAGCCGTCGGCGTTGGCGGAGGAGAACTCCGCCGGGACCATCTGCAGCGCCTTCTCCGGCTTTGCCGGGCAGACGTTGGCGCAGCTGCCGCAGCCGGTGCAGTCCAGGTTGGAAATCTGGAGGCTGTACTGAAGGCCGGCCGCCGGCTTGCCCTTGGCGGGCGCCAGCGTGAAGCCCTCCGGCGCTTTGGCCGCTTCGTCTTCGTTCAGCAGGTATGGACGGATGACGGCGTGCGGGCAGACATACGCGCACTTGTTGCACTGCAGGCACTTCTCCGGGTCCCATTCCGGGACGAAGGTGGCAATGCCGCGCTTTTCAAAGGCCGTCATACCCATATCCATGACGCCGTCCTTGTAGTCCGCAAACTTGCTGACCGGCAGGTCGTCGCCCTTCTGGGCATTGACCGGGTCGAGGATGTCGCGGACGACTTTCGGGACGTCCCGCTCGACAGCGGGTCCATCCTCTGCGTCAGCCCACTCCGCCGGCACGTCGACTTTGACCAGAGCGTTCTGGCCCG
>ONLO01000105.1 GCA_900318715.1 uncultured Eubacteriales bacterium
CCGCAGGGCATTGCCGTCGGCAGCGCTGCCTGCGGCCTCCAGAACGCGGAGAGCAAAATTCTTGCCAAAGCTGCACCGTATGCGGCAGGCCTCCTCATCCTCGGCGGACTGCTCTGCTACATCCTGCCGAAGTTCATTATTGTCTGACCACAAAATAAAAAGAGCCCTTGCAAAAGGGCTCTTTTTTTGACTCCGATTATTCCAGAATGTCCATTCCGTTTTCCTCCAGCGTGGCATTGGTCTCCATAATATCGTTGCCGTTGTCTATACTGAAATAGATGGCTGCATCGCGCGGGAGGCGGACATAGAGTTCCGGGTACTGGCAGATTTTCAGAAGCTTGTTGGTCTCGGCCGGGGTCAGCCCCATGCCGATGGCCAGCATGAGGACTTTGTCGCGGGCCGGTTTGGTCTTGGTCCCGTTGAAGATCTGGTACCCGTAGGAGCGGTCCAGGTTGCTCCGGGCAATGACATCATTCTTATGCAGGTTCTTCTGCTTGACCAGCATGTTCAGATATTCGGCAAGCGACTGGAACTCCAGCTCGTCAATTTCTTCCTCGAAGAATTCGGCGTAGCTTTTCTTGGTCTTCATGATGTTCTGGAGGTCTTCGGTTGTCTTCTTCATTCTTCATCACCTGTAGTTTTCTATGATATAATTATACCTGCAATTTGATGGAAAGGGGAACTGATGCGTGACCGAAGTCATCAAAAAATTCAACACCTCCACGTGGCTGGTTCTGGAAGACGGCGTCATGCGCGTCTACAAAGCCGTGGGCGCCGAGGACATTCCCCTGTGTGAAAAGCTCATAAAACTCCGGTCGGAGCAGATTGCGCGGGTCTTCCGCGTGACCGAATTCCAGGGGGTTCCCTGCGTGGTCATGGAGTTTGTGGAGGGCGTGACGCTGGAGAAGGCGCTCGGGGAGCGCGGAACCTTCCCGCCGGACGAGACCCGGGATCTGATGCTGCAGCTGTGCGAGGGCCTCGGGGAACTGCACCGGAACGGTATTGTCCACCGCGATGTAACCCCTTCCAACCTCATACTCACTCCCGATTCGAAGCTGAAGATTATTGACTTTGACATCAGCCGCATCCGGAAACAGCAGCAGAGCAAAGATACGGAAATCCTGGGCACCCAGGGGTATGCGGCGCCGGAGCAGTACGGGTTCGGGCAGACATCCGCCCGCTCCGACATCTATTCCGTTGGTGCGCTCATGAACGTCATGCTCACCGGCGCCCTGCCGGGAGAACAGATGGCCGACGGCCCGCTTGCGCCGATTATCCGGAAGTGCACCCAGATGGACGAGGCAAACCGGTATGAGAACATGGCCGACCTGGCGGCGGCGCTGAAGAGCAGCAAACCCGCCGGCCGGAAACTGTCCCATGTTCCGGGGTTCCGGCAGAATGTGCGGTGGCACAAGGTGGTGGCCGGCATCTATTACCTGTTTACTCTGACGGTCCTTCTGGCCTGCCTGGTTGCCTATAACGGATTGGGGCTCAAGCTGCTGGGCGTTTTAAGCCTTTTTCTCATGTTCGGAGCGCCCGTCCTCATCCTTCTGGATTACCGGAACTGGGTGGAACACAGCAAGGTCCTCTCCGGCACCGGCCGCGGGGCGCAGGTGTTCGTCCAGCTGATGCTGACCGCCCTTTCCTTTGTGGCCGGATTCCTCATTTTAGACCATCTGCCCCTATGAGGAGGAGGCCCCTATAGTAACGATACTTATTTTACATTCTTTGCAATTTGCGGTGGTGTGCTGTCAGCACACCACTTTGTCTTTTCCGGCCTCTATAATGTGAATGAGCCAATTATTGACGTTCAGGAGGTATTGAATATGGCAAACAATGAAGGCAAGAAAAGCAAGAAGACGCTGTTTATTATTCTCGGTGTCATTCTGGCCCTGATCATTCTCGTCATGGCACTCGGCGGAAACGACGACTCCTCCACGGATACCGCTGCCAACAACGGCGCCACGACGGCAGCCGCAGCAGACGGAACCACAGCGGCACCGGAGACCACCACGGCGGCGGAAAAGGATTTCTATGTGGTCGGGGAAACTTATACCGGAACAGGACTTACTGTTGCATTTACCGGGGCCAACGAAAACTTCACCGAAATAATGCCCTATTCGGAAATTCCCGCCGGTATGAAAGTGGTTCAGGCCACCTTTGATTTCACAAACACTGGCAATTCCGATCAGCTCATCTCCTCAGGAGACTTCGACTGTTATGCTGACAACGTTAGCTGCGAGTCCTTCCTGTATGTGGACAACTCCAGTTTCCTGGACACCCTTTCCGCCGGCAGGCAGGCAACCGGGAAGAGTGTCTACTTCCAGGTTCCGGATACCGCGCAGAATATTGTCATTGAATACGAGCCGAATATGTTCTCCAGCAAAAAGGTCGTATTCCAAGTGAAATAATCCGCCCTATTCTTCGCCGGGGCAGAAAAAGTGGATAACAAAAACGGCTTCGCCAAACAGGCGGAGCCGCTTTTTGTGTGGTATTGGTTCGGTTTTACTCGGCGCCGAGGGCAGCCATGGTAATGTAGTTGTACGGCTGGTTGAAGTGCGGCAGGAAGAAGATGTCAAGCAGTTTCAGCTTGTCAATGGTAATGCCTTCCTGAATGGCCAGCGAGAACATGTGGTTGAGGTTCGACATGTCATAGGTGGAGGCGCACTGCATGCCGAGGATCCGGCGCGAGCCCTTCTCGTAGACAATGCGGAACTTGACCATTTCGTTCTCCGGAATGAAGCCCGGTTTCTGCCAGTCTTCAAAGTCCGTAGCCAGTGCATCAATGCCGAACTTCCCGGCCTTGGCCAGTGTAATGCCGGTGGAAATGAGTTTGTAGCCGAAGATGCAGATGCCGTTGGACCCCTGGACACCGGCCGACTCCAGCGGCGTACCGCAGGCGTTATGGGCCGCCACAATACCCGAGCGGACCGCGTTGGTGGCAAGGGCAATGTAGTTTATATCCCGGATGGCGTTGTCGTAGACCGTGGCGCAGTCACCGACCGCGTAGACGTCCGGTTCGCTGGTCTCCTGTTTCTTGTTGACCACGTAGGCGCCGTTGCGGAACAGGTCCAGACGGTCCTTGCCGAGCGCATTGTTCGGACGGAAGCCGATGGCCAGGATGACCATGTCGGTGGCAAACTCTTCCTTGTCCGTCTTAATGCCGGTGACTTTTGTGCCGTCGCCCAGGATTTCCTGAACGGCCTGGCCGAACTTGCAGTCCAGTCCGTGCTCTTTGAGGTTCTCCGCCATTTTGGCCGAGAACTCCTCGTCGTAATAACCGGCCAGGCAGGTCGGAGCAATGTCGACGACCGCCACTTTCTTGCCGTGGCGCTCAAAGGCTTCGGCAAGTTCCACACCAATGTAGCCGGCGCCGACGACCGTAACGTGTTCAATATCCGGATTGGCTTCCAGCTTGTCAATGACGACCTGGGCATCCTGATACAGTTTGACTTGCTGGACGTTCTCCAGATCCTTGCCCGGAAGGTTCGGAATGATGGGCAGCGAGCCCGTGGAGAGGATCAGCTTGTCATAGGTGGTGGTACCCGATGCGCCGGGGCTGTCCGGAGTGGCCCGGTCCGACGGTGCATAGGTAATGGTCTTCGTGTCAAAGTCAATGCCGGTGACTTCGGTGCAGACGTGGACGTTGGCGCCCGCCTCTTCCAGCTTGGCAGGGCTGGAGTAGAACAGGGACTCCGGCGCGCCGATGGTCTGGTTGCCGATCCACATGGCCATGCCGCAGCCCAGGAAACTGGTATTGGTGTTGGCCTCAAAAACTTCGACTTCGTTGCCCGGATAGGATCCGAGAATGGTGTTGATGGCGGCGGTTCCGGCGTGGTTTCCGCCGACAATGACAATTTTACTCATAGGTTCACCTCTTGTTAATTCATTAACATTCTGCAACTTCAGAATACCATAGCGCCGCCGCGCCTGACAAATGTGAAAACTACCATATTTTTCCGGTATTTTTCGGCAGAACCAAACGGGTTTTTCCAGTATAATAGAGACATATATCCGCGCAGTCCGAAATTTCAATTTCTGGAGGTCCTCATGGACGAACAAATGACACCCACCTGGAAACAATACCTGACCAAGCCCTGGGTCTGGATTCTTGCCGCGCTCCTGCTGTTCGGCATTATTTTCGGAGTTGCCACCGGCACCAGCAAGCGGGAGACCGTGGCCGAAAGCATTACCGTTGAACCGGAAGAGCCATCGGCTTCCGCCGCGGCAACCACGGCCGCACCGACCACTGCCCCCGCTTCTGCGGTGGACAACACGCTGGATGTCCGCGTTGACGAAAACGGCGAATGGTTTGCCTTCCGCGGCAATCAGAAGGCCACGGACTACACCGGCCTGGCCAAAAATGCGGCCGGCATCTGGTACATTGAAAACGGCAAAGTCAATTTCGGCAAGAGCGGCACGTACAGTGACCGCGGGAACACCTACTCCCTGGAAAACGGCAAGGTCATTTCCATTGACACCAACCCTTCGGGAAGCAGTTCCCCGACCCCGTCCCCGAACACGCCCCAAAGCGGTTCCGGAACTGCCGTGGAGACGGCAACGGCCGAGACCCTGGACATGACCGAAGAACTGGTTCTGGTCCACGACGAAACCACCGGGGAAGAACTCGGCTACATTTCCGTCATGCACGCCCCGTCCTCCATTATGGACGACGAGATCCTGGCCTACTGGTATTACAACCTGGTGGAGCCCAATAACTACCTCTGGTGCGTCATTGTCTACACGGACAAATCCGACTCCACCGGCGTTTTTGCCATGGTCAACAACATTGAAAAGGACATTGTCCTCCGCAAGGCCGCCGACGGCGCCTGGTACATTGCGGACGACACCAAAGGAACCTTCTACATTCCCACCGACAGCAAGGACGGTCTTTACAAACTTGCCTGACGCGGGTCCCGAGCACAAAAAAGGCTGTCTCTTTACGAGACAGCCTTTTCATTATTGTTGTTACAGCATGGTTTCGTCGTAGACGGCGCGCACGCCCCCGATGAACCGGGCGCGGCTGCGGGCCGCAACGACCCTGGCATTTCCTATAGTATTGTTCGACAGCCGCACAGGCACTGCCACCGGGCGGACCTGCATGCCGATGAGTACATCGCCGATGTCCAGCGCGGCATCCGCCGCAATGCCCTCCAGCGCCACCGGGTCCGCAAAGGCCCGGTACGCCGCCGTGGCAAACGCGCCGCCGGCTTTGGGCTGCGGAACGACATTCACAATGTAGGCGCCCGGCACCGCCTCCCGCTCCACAATAATGGCGCGGTTCAGGTGTTCGCAGCACTGGGCCGCCAGGTAAAGGCCGTGCTCCCGGGCTGCCTTGCTGATGCCGGCAAAGACCGCTTCGGCCGCCTCCAGGTTGGAGTCGTGGCCAATGCTGCCGCCGCAGACTTCGCTGGACGAGCACCCGACGGCCAGGATCTGGCCGCGGCTCATCTTCGCTTTTTCAATGAGTTCGGAAGCGGCCGCATAGGCCTGCTCCGTCAGCTGTTCAAACATGATGATTCGTATCCTTCCATTGTTGTACGGCCGGGACTCTGCCGAGCACTTCGTTCAGGAGAAGCGCCAGCGCAAGGCCGGTGACCCCCTGTACCCCATTGCCCGGAACGGATGCCGCAGCACCCCAGGAAAACCGGAGCAACGTGCTCTCATACAGGAAATATCCGCCGACCATGATGACTTCGGCAAGGACCGCCGCCAGCAAATACCAGTACCAGTTCTGCCGGGAGCGCTCCCGGACCATCTGCCAGGCCACGAGGGCCATTAAGAATTTTATCACAAAAGTCCCCGGTGCGTACAGGGCATATCCGGCAAATACATCGGCCAGCGCCGAGCCGAGACCGGCGGCCGCGGCGCCGTACCATCCGCCAAGAAACCAGGCCGTCAGCAAGACCGCTGCATCGCCCAGGTTTATGTACCCTCCCGTGCCCACGGCCGGGACCCGGACAATCATGGTGGCAACCACCGTCAGCGCGGTACACATGGCCGCAAGCGCAAGTTGGACCGTGTTCGAGCTACGTGCTTTCGTCATGATCATCCCTCATTCCTACTAAATTAGTATGATATTGCACAAAAGCATAAACCTTTTCTCTGGTATTGTCAATAGAAAATGCTATAATAGGCACAACACCTGTTGAAATTGAACAAGGAGGCACTTTCATGACCACATGGGAAGCCATTGAACAGCGGATTTCGTGCCGCGCCTATGATGAGGCAGCACTCTCCGCGGAAGAACAAGAAACCATTCAGAAACTGATTCAATCCATCTGTGCCGAATCCGGCCTTCACGTTTTATTCTGTGACGACACGGTTCCGGGACAGAAGGTCAAGATGTCCAATATGTTTTCCGGCCCCATCCACAACTTTGCGGCGCTGTACGCAAAGGATGACCCGCTGGAGGCCGAGAAGCTCGGTTACTACGGACAGAAGCTCATGATGGAGCTGACCAAAATGGGCCTTGGCACCTGCTGGGTTGCCAGCACCTATGACGCGGCGTCCATTTCCCTTCCTGCACCGGAGGGCGAACTCCTCTGGGACATTATGCCGTTCGGCCACCCGGCCAAAAAGATGCCGGTCAAGCAGCGGACCGTCCGCGCCGGCCTGCGCCAGCGGGACCGCAAGCTGTCCGAGTTCGTGGAATCCGACCTTCCGTTTGACGAGCTCCCGGACTGGATCCGCAAAGGCGCGGAAGCCATTCTGCTCGGTCCGTCGGCCGTGAACGAACAGGCCATCAATCTTGTCTGGAAGGACAACACCCTGACGGCCTATATCTACAAGGAAGACCGCAAGGTCGTCTACAACGACCTCGGCATTGCCAAGTACATGTTCGTCCTCGGCGCCGCCGAATGCGGTGTCACCGGCAACTGGGACTGGGGCAACGGCGGAGCATTCCACCTCGTGTAAGGAAACAGCAGAAAACCGGCTCTCATGCGTTTATGAGAGCCGGTTTTTGATTGGGTTGTTCCGGGAACGGGTCAGTTCGTGGAGAACCGGGTGCCGTGGTCCCGCTGGTAGTCCATTTCCTTCTCTTTCAGAAGGTTGATGACGTCGGGCGCTTTGCGGAAATGACCGCCCAGTTCCAGACATTCATAGTTGAATTTGTCCACCAGTTTCAGAAGATCCAGATACTCCAGCGAACTGCTGCGGATTTCCGCATTGCCGCGGTCCCAGATTTCTTCCAGTTTGGCTGCCGTTTCTTCGGCGGCCGTCTTTTTCGTGTTAAGCATTGCCATAGTGTTCCTCTTTTCCAAATGGGTCTCCAACCGTTAACAGTAGAATTGTACCGAAAAAGCCCCGAAATGAAAAGAGGTATTTTTGAAATGCAGCAAATTAAGCCGCAACGCTGACTGCGGTGGTGTCTGCCGGGGCTGCCGGGGCCGCTTCGGTGGCTGCCGGGGCCGCTTCGGTAACTGCCGGGGCCGCTTCGGTGGCCGCCGCGGTATCCGTGCTTTCGGCGGCGGTGTTGACCCGGGCAAGCGCTGCCTGATAACCGCCCATGAAGACGTCAAGATCCTCGGCCATCAGTTCGCCGACTTTCCATTTTCCTTTGTCGTCTTTGGTCAGTTTGAGCGTTATGGTGCCGGGACGGTCTTTGGCGGTCAGTTCCTGAGTCTTGGCAATGTAGATCTGCATGACCCGCTCTTCCAGTTCTGCGTCGGACGGCAGGCTGCCGGCGGCCACAATTTCATCCACATATTTGTTGAACTCCACCATGGAGGCGTCCAGCATGGATTCGAAATTGTACGTGGAGAGACTGACCGGAACCGTGGCGCTGTTCTCCGTGACCGTGGCCTCGCCGACCGTGTAGTCGAAGTCGACCCACTTCTCAGACAGTACTTTGTAATACTGCTTCTCGGTGTCGGTGCTGCCGTGGTTCCCGGCAAGGGTATCCTCGTCGGTCAGAAGAATGGATTCCACATTGCCGGCATACAGGTTACTCAGGGCCGCTGCGTCATAACCTTTCATGGCTGCCATAAACTGTTCCGCAGCCTCTTTGGCTTCCGCAGCCGGGTCGGATTTGGCGCTGCAGGCGGCAAGCGCAAGGCAAAGAGCAACGGTCAGCAGGACCGAAATGAATTTGCGGATGGTTGTCATGGGAAAGCCCCCCTTTCCTGGTTATTGTACCATGGAACCGGCCCGCCGCTTATGAATATTCCATAAATTCCTGTTTGGAAATTGTCATCCGGATTTCCGCCCAGTATAATGAGGGCATGAGAGATACCCCAACGGAGGTGACAGTATGAAAAACCGACTTCATGTATTGCTCTCTCTTGTACTAACCGTCTTCCTGCTGCTGACCGCCGCAGCCTGCGCGCAGAACGCGGCAACGGAAGAGACCGCATCCGCCACGACCGCTGCACCGGAGACCACAACGGCTCCCCCCTCATCTTCAATCTTTTGACCCACCCGCTCTTCACGGCCGGACTTGTGGACCACATCAACCTGTGCGCCGGAAACCCCTATTCCCGGGACGCCAACTCCCAGGAATACCACTTCACTAAGGATGAGAACGGCCGGTGCACGGCATATACCTTCGAATCCTTCTCGGCGGGTGCCCCGGCCGCAAACGGTTCCGGCACCCTGACCTATGACGCAAACGGCAAGCTGACCCAGCTACTGGAGAACGACACCATCAGCGGAGAAGGCAGCAACACGCTGACCTGGAACGGGGACCAGCTGGTGCAGTACGACTACACCGGCGGCGGGCTGACCATGAACACGTCTTACC
>ONLO01000108.1 GCA_900318715.1 uncultured Eubacteriales bacterium
GCCATAGCCGTCCGGTATGCGGTATGGGTTGCGCTCGCAATACGGCCGGATTTCACAGCATCACCAACATCATAAGTGGTAGCCAGCTTCTTGATATCCTCAGACAGTCCGGCAGGACGGACACCAAGAGACATGATAATGGCGTCGCACGGGATGTTCTTGAAGCGTTCCGGAATTTCGGTGTTCTGGACTTCCACGCTGTCTGTACGCATTTCCGTCAGTTTCCAGGACGGATAGAATTCCGTTCCGTTCTGTTCCAGTTTCGGAATGACGTCCATCTTATGCTGAATCCAGGTACCGGGGGCAATTTCGTCGGCCATTTCCACAATGGCGACCTTGTTGCCGGTGTCAACCAGGTATTCGGCGGTTTCCAGACCGGTCATACCCGAACCGATGACGGCAATCTTTTTGCCCTCAAACTTGACGGAGCCGTTGAGGACCTGATCCGGGGTGTAGACGTTCGGAAGGTCGTAGCCGGGGATCTTCGGGGTCAGCGGCACACCGCCGGTGGCATTGAAGATGTAAGCCGGGTTCAGCTCCTTGACGTTGTCAACGGTGGCTTCCGTGTTCAGACGGATGTCGACGCCAAGCAGTTTGCACTGGGTCTCGAGGTCTTCGGTGACCCAGCCAATTTTATACTTGTGAGCCGGGGCAGCTGCCAGAAGGATCTGGCCGCCGACCTTGGGTGCTTTCTCAAAGACCGTGACCTTGAAGCCTTTCTGGGCGGCAGTACGGGCTGCCATGAGACCGGCAGGACCGGCGCCGATGACGACGACGTTGCGGCCGTTGCCGACTTTCTCCGGCTCCAGCGGGAACTCGAGCTCGTTGCAGGTACGCGGGTTGACGGCGCACTGTCCGGGCAGACCGCCGGCAAGGGCGTTGCTCATCATGGACTCCAGACAGTACAGGCAGGACAGGCAGTGGTTGATTTCGTTTGCCCGGCCTTCCTTGGCCTTCTTGACCCAGTACGGATCCGCAAGCAGCGGACGGCCAAGGCCAATGGTATCCTGATAACCCTCTTCAATGAGTTTCTCAGCCTGATCCGGAGTACGGATGACGCCGGTGTGGCCGACCGGAATGTTGACGGCCTCTTTAATGGCTTTACCGTTGTCTTTGCGCCAGCCGAGGTCGAAGGACGTCGGTTCGCACCAGGCGTTCATGCAGTCATAGGTACCGGCCGACAGTTCCAGATGCTGGATGCCGTAGCTTTCCAGTTTCTTGGCAATTTCCACACCTTCGCTGAGGGTGTAGCCGACATCATAGCCGAACAGACGATAGTACTCGTCCGCGGTAAGACGTGCGGAAATGGGATAGTCCGGTCCGCAGAGTTTGTGGATCTTGTCAATGATGTTCTTGACAATGCGGAGACGGTTGTCCAGAGATCCGCCGTATTCATCCGTACGATGGTTGGTATACGGAGAGATGAACTGCTGCAGGAAATAACCATGGGAGCAATGCAGCTGAACGCCGTCAATGCCGGCCTTCTTGCAGCGCAGGGCGCCCTGTGCAAACTCATCTTCGAGTTTGTGGATTTCCCAGGTCGTCAGGGCACGGACCTTCTGGGTCTCATCAATGGGCGAGCAGGCAAGGTTTGCCGGAATGCCGCCGGAAGCGGAAACGGTACGCGGATAGATTTTGTGCAGGAAGGGTTTCTCAAAGTAGTCGAAATACTTCGTCATGCCAAAGAACAGCTTCCACCAGCCGTCCCAGCGGCGGCCGACGACGTCCGACAGCTTCCAGACCATAACAATAAGCTGATAGGTCTGACGGCCCGGGTGATGCAGCTGCACAAAAATCTTGGAGCCTTCTTTATGGACCGCATCGGCCAGTTTGGTCAGGCCGGGGATGCAGCGGTCGGACGTAACCGACAGCTGTCTCGGGCCGGTACAGCCGGTCCAGTCACTAATACGGGTAACTTCGGTCTGGATGAGGCCAACGCCGCCCTTGGCACGCTCTGCATAATATGCAATGGCACGGTCGCCGGCCGTACCGTCCAGCTCTGCTACTTCCAGCAGCATGGGAACCAGCGTTACGCGGTTCGGGATTTCACAGGTGCCAATCTTGAACGGTTCGAAGAGTTTCGGATAATATTCGTTCATTACAATCTCCTTTCAAGCTTTTTACAAATGTAAACGAACAGATTGCCAAAAAAATATTTAACACTTGCAAAAAATATGTTCAAACTATTATAGAAAAACCCTCACCATCTTGCAAGGGGTGGAGGGGGTTTTTCTATAATATTAATTTGTTAATTATTTTTATCCAAAAGATTATTCGGTAATGGCCCAGACGCGTGCCGGCAGTCCGGTGGCACCTTCAATGCGCGGGAAGGAGACCAGGATGACCGCTCCGGCCGGAGCCACTTTGTCCAGGTTCGCCATGACTTCGACCTGGACTTTGCCCTGGTCCAGGACATAGCGTTCGCAGGCCAGGTCGTCGGCCTCCACGGCAAGATAGGACGCGTCGGTATCCAGCGTTTCATGGCCGTTGGCCGCGGCGCCCCGGACCTCATAAATGTACTTCAGGGCGTCCAGAGACCAGCCGGGTGCGTGCTCGCCGCCCTCGGCGTCCAGGCCGCAGATGGCATCCATGTCCGGCCACTTCTTGTACCAGTCCGTGCGCAGCGCCACGAACGCGCCTTCCGGAATGGGGCCGTACTCGGCTTCCCAGGCCTTGATGTCGTCCACGGTTACCGCATACTCCGTGTCGGCAGCTTTGTCCGAAATGTCAATGACACACAGCGGGAAGACGAGCGACTCCACGCCGAATTCTTCCGACAGTGCCCGGTCTTTGACAAAGTGTCCCGGGAAGTCAATGTGGGTGCCGAACTGGCCGGGGAACTTGAACGTCTGAATGAGGCACTCCAGTTCCGGTTTGCCCCAGTCCCAGACCACTTTTCCGAGTTCCACGGAGCCGCGCGGAATGCCGCTCCAGTACGGGCTGTCATTGTTCAGCGAGTGCGTCAGGTCCACCCATTTGTAGCCTTTCGCCTCTTCCAGTGCTTTCCATAAAGTGTACATTGTAAAACCTCCGTCAGAAAATTCCTAACAGTTTGCTGTACTCGGTCAGGGCGCCGTCCGTGTCGCCGGCCAGGACTTTTTTGGCAAGCAGTTTTCCGAGCTGGACGCCTTCCTGGTCAAAGCTGTTGAGGTTCCAGACAAAGCCCTGGAACATGACCTTGTTTTCAAAGTGGGCCAGAAGGGCGCCGAGGGACTCAGGGGTCAGCTTGTTGCCCACAATAATGCTGGACGGGCGGCCGCCGGCAAAGTACTTGTTGCGGTTGTCGTCGTCCTTGCCGCACGCGAAGGCCATGATCTGCGCCGCCACGTTGGCGTTCAGTTTCTGCTGGCTGGTGCTGTCCTGGATGACCACATCGTTTTCCATCTGGTTGTTCTTGTATCCGATGAACTGCAGCGGGACAATGTCCGTTCCCTGGTGCAGGAGCTGGTAGAACGAGTGCTGGCCGTTGGTGCCGGGCTCGCCGAAAATGACCGGGCCGGTTGCATAGTCCACCGGTTCGCCGAAGCGGTTCACGCTCTTGCCGTTGGACTCCATGTCCAGCTGCTGCAGATGGGCTGGGAACCGCGCCAGCGCCTGGGAGTACGGCAGGACCGCCGTGTTGTTGTAGCCCAGGAAGTTGCGCTCATAGACGCCGATGAGGGCATCCATCAGAGCCGCGTTTTTGCGGATGTCCTTGTTTTTGGACAGTTCGTCCTCCTCGGCCGCGCCGGCCAGGATCCGGGCAAAGACGTCCGGGCCGAAGGCCAGGGACAGGATGACGCCGCCGACCATGGAGCTGGACGAGTAGCGTCCGCCGATGGCGTCGTCCATGTAGAACGAGTCCAGATACTCCGGATTGTTGGCCAGCGGAGACGTCTCACTGGTGACGGCCAGCATGTGCTTCGACGGGTCAAGGCCGGCCTTGCTCAGGGCGTCTTTCACAAAGGATTCGTTGGTCAGCGTCTCCAGCGTGGTGCCGGATTTCGAGACCAGGACAAAGAGCGAATGGGCCACATCCACGCCGGCCAGAACGGCCGAGGCGTCGTCCGGGTCCACGTTGCTGATGAATTTGGCCTCCATCTTCAGGGTGCCGTTTACTTTGGCCCAGTTCTCCAGGGCAATGTACAGGGCGCGGGGTCCGAGGTCCGAACCGCCGATGCCAATCTGCACGGCCGTGGTGAAGGGCTCACCCGCCTCATTGACGAGTTCGCCGGCATGGACTTTGTCGGCGAATTCCGCCGCCCGCTTCTGCTGGGAGACGTAGAACTCCCGCTTGTTGACGCCTTCATAAAGGACGTCCTTGCCGAGCTGGCCGCGGCACAGCTGATGGAGCACCAGCCGCTTTTCGCCGGTGTTGATCATTTCGCCGTTGTAGAGTGCGGCGTATTTATCAATTAGTTCGGCTTCGTCGGCCAGGTCCTGGAGGACATCCAGAATGGCGTCATCCACATTCTTGGCGGCAAAGCAATAGGTCTGTCCGGCCCCCATTGGAATCTGGTAGCTGCGGACCCGTTCGGCGCCGCTCTCCCCCGCCATGGCCTCTTTGACGTCGGCCGGCGTCAGGGAATCCAGCGCTTCATACACGTTTAACTTATCAAAATTGGTCCAGTTCACAGGGTGTTCCTCCTTTTCCTCATCTTAATAAACAGAATACCACAAGAAACCCCGGGAGAACAATCTCCCGGGGTCAATTTGAACCGTATTCAAAACTTGGTCAAAGCGTTCCTCAGAACAGGCCGGAGACCTTGCCGGTGTCGGTGTCGACGTCGACGCGGCGGTAGGCCGGGTTGCTGCCGGTGCCGGGCATCATGCTGATGGTGCCGGCCATGGGGCAGAGGAACTTGGCTCCGCCGTATTCCAGGATGTCCCGGATGGGCAGGCGCCAGTTCTTCGGCACGCCCTTGAGGGTCGGGTCGTGGGACAGGGACAGGTGCGTCTTGACCATCATGGTGCAGTAGTCCGCATACTTCGGGTCACTCTCGAAGCGCTCGGCCTTTTCAATGGCCAGCGGAGCCCAGTCGACGCCGTCGGCACCGTAGACTTCCGTGGCAATGCGCTCGACGCGCTGGCGGAGCGGCATGTCCAGCGGATAGAGGTAGTTGAGTTCGGTCGGCTCTTCGCAGGCGTCAATGACGAGTTCGGCCAGTTCAATGGCGCCCTCGCCGCCGTACTGCCAGTGCTCGGACAGGGCGCAGCGGACGCCGCGCTCTTTGCAGAGCCTGCGGATGAGCTCAATTTCTGCATCCGTGTCCGTGTAGAACTTGTTGATGCAGACGACCGGTTTAATGCCGGATTTAATGACGTTGTTGACGTGGTGGAACAGGTTTTCGCAGCCCTTTTCCAGGAGCTCGAGGTTTTCCGTCGTATAGGCGTCCGGCAGAGGACGGCCGGGTACGACTTCCGGTCCGCCGCCGTGCATCTTCAGGGCACGGATGGTGGCCACGACGACCGAGACGTTCGGCTTAAGGCCGGACAGGCGGCATTTGACGTTCCAGAATTTCTCGAAGCCAATGTCCGCGGCGAAGCCGGACTCCGTGACGTGGTAGTCAAACAGTTTGAGCGCCAGACGGTCGCCGATGATGGAACTCTGGCCAATGGCAATGTTGGCGAACGGGCCGGCATGGACCAGGCAGGGCTGATGCTCGACCGTGTAGCAGAGCGTCGGGTTGATGGTGTTGCGCATCCATGCGGTCATGGCGCCGGCAACTTCCAGGTCCTCACAGGTGACCGGATTGCCCTTCTTGTCATAGGCAAGGACAATCTTGCCGATGCGTTCCCGGAGGTCCTTCAGGTCCGTGGCCACGGCCAGAATGGCCATGAGTTCGGACGACACGGCAATGTTGGTCCGGGTGGTCATGGGATAGCCGTTCATCTTGCCTTCCGCAAGTCCAATTTCCATTTTGCGCAGGGCCTGGCAGCAGAAGTCCATGACGAAGTTCCATTCAATGCGCTCGGGGTCAATGTCCAGCCGGCGCAGGCCGATGGACTCGAGCTTGGCGTCGTCATAGTTGCGCTCATGCTGCATGCGGGCATTCAGCGCCACCATGCCAAGGTTGTGGGCATTCATAATGTCGTTGATGTCGCCGGTCAGGCCGAGCGAGAACTCGGTCATGGGAATGAGCAGGGCGTTTCCGCCGCCGGCCGCGGAACCCTTGACGTTCATGGTGGGTCCGCCGGAGGGCTGGCGAAGGCAGCCGCCGACATTCTTGCCGAGTTTTCCGAGGCCTTCAATGAGGCCCAGGCTCGTGGTGGATTTGCCCTCGCCGAGCGGCGTCGGCGTAATGGCAGTGACTTCAATATATTTGCCGTCCGGACGGTCCTTCAGGCGGTTCATAATTTTGATGAAGTCCAGTTTGGGGGTCTTGCCGTACGGAATGATTTCGTCCGGGAGCAGTCCCATCTTTTCGCGGAACTCCTCAACGCTGGGAAGGTTTTTCTCGGCCTCTTCGGCAATTTCCCAGTCCTTGAATTTGACAGGGTCAAGCATGCTCATAATCCTCCTGATAAAATCTTATTTCAGACCGCTCATCTCAACGAGACGGGCAACA
>ONLO01000133.1 GCA_900318715.1 uncultured Eubacteriales bacterium
CGAAAGCTTGCGGTCGGCGTCTTCAAAGGCAGCAACACGGCCGCAGATGGCCATGTAGTTGGTCTCCGTGTACAGAGCCAGGTTGGAACCGAAGACCTGCGGATAGTCGGTGCGGTTCATTTCCAGCCATTCCTGGCGGCACTTGGTGGCGTAGTTGACGCGGCGGGCACATTCAAAGTAAGCGTCCCAGTCCCATTTCACGCCGGTCTGTTCTTCGACAAAGGCAATGGCGTTGCGGATTTCCTGAGCGGCATATTCCTGAACGTCGTCCTCCCGGTGACGGAGCGGAGCGGCAATCTGGAACGCCGGAATCCGGTCTTCTTCCCACAGGCGGCGGGAAATGACACCATTTCCGAGGAGCGAACCGTCACAGGTCGTGTTGCACTGAAGGGCGCAGGCGCCAAGGCGCGGGGCGTCGTCGTCAATGGAGACGCCGGCTTCGGCTTCCGGCATGGGACAGACGTCACCGGCCAGGCCGTATTCCTGTGCCACGTCAATGTAGTGGAGTGCCGCCCGCTGGTTGAGCAGAACGGAGACGTACGTGGACGGCGTTTCCCGGCTGAGGCATTCCAGGGTCGGGAAGCCCATCATAACGGCGGTCATTTCGTTCTCGTCGACCAGGACGACTTTCTTGGAGTACTCCTCGTCGTTGCCGAGCCGTTTGTCTCCGCGGAACAGTTTGCTGAGCAGCTTGGAGACGTCATCAATAATAAGGTCCTGTTCCGTATGGCACATGCGAAGGTACTCTTGACGAAGTCCCTGCGTATGACGGTCGACCATCATGGGAACGGCCAGGTAGTTGGCCATCCAGCGGTAACGGAACATGCCTTTCAGGTTGGTCGGATTCATGAGGAACTTACTGAGTGTCCCCATGATCCAGAGCCAGCGGGAATAATCATACAGCGTGTCCTTGACACCGCGCCATTCACGGCGGGTACGGACTCTGCTTCCTTCTTTATAAAATCTGCCGAGCTCTTCGGCACCAATTGCTTTAGCCAATCTTGACACCTCCCTGAATCTTCTTGATTTCAATGCTCTCTACGAACGCCTGGACGCGGGTGCGCATCTGTCCGGAGGTACCGATGGCATAGGGACGGTCGACCGCCAGGACCGGGTAACCGAATTCATTCTTAAGAATGTGGGAACCCAGCATTTTTTCGTAGGCCCAGGGGTCACAGAATTTCATCTGTTCATAAATAATGCCGTCCGCTTCGTACTCTTTGGCCAGCTCGTTGACATAAATCCGGCGGCCGTTCATTTTGGGCGTGTCCATGTAACGCGGGCACTGTCCGCGCAGCATGTACTCCCGGCAGACCTGGGTCAGGGCGTCCTCGTCGTCGTTCAGGACAATGGGGTCCCGTCCCGGCAGAGAGCCGTAGCAGTAGCGGTCGGCGCAGACATAAGCGCCGCTCTCTTCAATGAGCTTGATGAAGTCGGTGTCATCCACTTCCGAGCCGACGACCAGAACACGGGCGCGGAATGCGTTTTCTTCCATGGGCTCCCGGGTCTTCAGCTCTTCCAGCGTCTCCTCCAGTTTGTCCATGAGGAGGTCATGCGGCGCCACATAGGTCACCAGCGTAATGACGGCAAATTCGTATCCGGTAATGGCCGGACGCGGTCCCTTGCGGAACTCGCCGATGGCGCGGATGACTTCACAGAGGTGGTTGTGTTTTTCCACGGCCTTGCGGATGGCGGCATCCGAAATGTCAATACCGTAGTTCTCGTGCAGCGGATTCAGGATGTGGTTCGTGCACTGGAGCGTGTACAGGTTCAGACCGTTGTCGTCGCCCTTCATGGGAATTTCCATGAATTCGTTGAAGAAGTGCTCCTTGTCCTTGCCCACGGTGCCGAGCAGTTCCATGTTCTCCACCGCACGGTTCATCATGGAACAGCCGTCCGGAGACACAAGGCAGTCCAGGAACTGGTAACCGCCCTCCAGAGCGCGCTCGAGCAGAGCCCGGCTGTACTCGCAGAGGAAACTGGTCAGATAATAGGTGGCCATTTCCATGGACCCGGTCCGCGGTGCGCGGAGGCGCGTGGAAAATGTGCCTTCCAGATTCATCAGCGGTTCCGGTGTGTTTTCACAGACGTAGCCGACACAGACTTTTCCGTCTTTCTGCGCCTGCTGGACCAGCTCGTTGTTTGCTTCGAGCAGCAGATCCTCAAAGTAAATCAGATGCTTCAGATCTTTCAAAAGACATCTCTCTCCTTTCCGATTTCCCGTAATTAAAGTGTTCCCAAAACACAGAAAAAGGTCATATGAAACCCTCTTATTCTAAATTTTATTAATTAAACACAAAAAAATCAATTGTCCAAACGATTCCTTGTACTGAAAATGAAAAAAAAAGGCGAATAGCACAAAAAAAGAACCTTGCAGGTATGCAACCTGCAAGGTCCTGGTACGGCTGACGGGATTCGAACCCACGACCTCCAGAGTCGGAGTCTGGCACTCTATCCAGCTGAGCTACAACCGCATATAAAGGCACGTCTTTCACGTGCCTAGGTATTATACATCCACCGTCCGGAATTTGGCAAGCCTTTTTATATATAACGGGCTGGTCTTTCCAGCACGTGGACAGGCCTCACCAGCGGACGGGTGCAATCCGCTCGGAATACGGCGTGTCCGCGTCGAACCGGATCTGCCAGTGGGTAAACGAAATGCCGTGTTCCGAAAGTTCCACAATGCCGTAGCACCCTTCCAGAACGGCACCGGGGTTGAACAGATGGACGCCGAGGACGTCCTCGTAATACGGGTCGTGGGTGTGGCCGAAGAACGCCATGTCACAGCCGGCGTCCCGGGCCGTCATGGCCAGGTATTCGGTCCCGGACTTCACATGAAAGAAATGGCCGTGCGTCATAAACAGCTTCCGGCCGTCCACCTTTTCGGTACGGGAAACCGCGGCACCGGAATGCATGTCACAGTTTCCGCAGACATTGAAAATCTTTTTCCGGCCCGCGTCCGGAATGTCGAGGGCCTCAAAGTCCCGCTCCCCGTCCCCGAGGAACAGGATGACGTCCGCATCGGCGTGCGCCGCCAGGATGGCCTCCATGACCGTGCGCCGGCCGTGGATGTCCGAGCATACAAGAAGTTTAGTCATTCCAGATGGTCTCCAGTTTCTTTTTCCAGTTTTTGCGTTTGAGTTTGTACGGCCGGTAGACGAGAAGCCGTTTGAACCCGGCAGCCTCCACCGCCACCAGGCGGTTGCGGTCATTGTCATTGTCCAGAATGCCGTTGACCAGGATCCGAAGGTCCGCCGTGCCGCCCGGCCGGAGCGGATGGAACCAGTGCGTGCACCAGTTGGTGCCGTCTCCCTGCAGTTCCACCACCGTCTCAATGGAGCTGTGGTAGTCCTCGAGGGAGGCAGCCCGCGGCCAGATCATCAGGCTGACCGGGGACGTGACGCTGCCGGAAACGGTAATGTTTTCCTTCTCGTCGTGGAAGGTCAGGGAACCCGGGGTCTGCGCCGGCGTGGACTTCACTTTGATGTCCCGGCCGCCGAGGTCAATGGTCTCGTCCGGGTCCAGGGCTTTGAACTTGCCTTTCTCCCGGATGATGTCGTCCGGACCGAGGCCCATGAAGCGGAAGAGCGGCAGGAAGCGGGCCAGTTTGCCGCGCAGTTCGAAGTCTGCATTTTCTTTGGCAACCCGCAGGTCCTTTTTGTGGATGAGGACCTTGTCGAATTCGGCGGCGCCGCCCACGCAGAAGGGCGAGGAATGCGTGGCCGCAACCACCAGTTCCCGTCCGTCCAGGAGCTTTTCCACCTCGTCCCGGAGGCCGGCAAGGCCGAGCCCTGTGTCAATGAGCAGAGCTTTCTTCTCCCCTAGAAACAGGTACTGGCTGGAAAACAGCGCCTCCGTGAAGATATAGGTGTCCGGCGCAATTTCTTTAACCCGCCGCGGGACCAGATATTCGCTTTTCAGCAGGGTGACCGCTTCCGCATTCATGACGCGGTCCGCCGCGTCCCGGGACTTGCGGATGCGCTCGTGCACCCAGTCCTTGCGGCGCTGCCGGAGCTGTCCGGCCAGGGCCGGTATCAGGCCCTCTTTTTTCTCGTTGTCTGCCATAATACTCCTCGTTACGCGTCCGGGAACAGCCGGGCGAAATCGTTCTGATAATTGCCGCTGCGGATGTTCTCCCACCAGCTGCGGTTGTTCAGGTACCAGTCCACCGTGCGGGCAATGCCCTCGTCGAACGGCGTCTCCGGAACCCATCCGAGCGCCGCCTCAATTTTGGAGGCATCAATGGCGTAGCGGCGGTCGTGGCCCGGGCGGTCCGTGACGTACTCAATGGCGTCCTCGGACTCGTTCAGCGCCGCCAGAACGGTTTTCACCACGTCAATGTTGTGGCGCTCGTTGTGGCCGCCGATGTTGTAGACTTCGCCAATGGCACCCTTGTGGATGATGAGGTCAATGGCCCGGCAGTGGTCCTCCACGTAGAGCCAGTCCCGCACGTTGAGGCCGTCGCCGTAGACCGGGACCTTCTTACCGTTCAGGACGTTGGAAATCATCAGCGGAATGAGTTTCTCCGGGAACTGGTACGGGCCGTAGTTGTTGGAGCAGCGCGAAATGGTGACCGGTGTGCCGTACGTGCGGGCGTAGGCCATGACCAGGAGGTCGGCCGAGGCCTTGCTGGCCGAATACGGGCTGCTCGTGTGCAGCGGCGTCTCCTCGGTGAAGAACTCGTCGGTGGCCTCCAGCGGCAGGTCTCCGTAGACCTCGTCCGTGGACACCTGATGGAACCGCTTAATGCCGTATTTGTTGAAGGCATCCAGCAGCACCTGCGTGCCGATGATATTCGTCTTGAGGAACACCTCCGGCGTGTCAATGGAGCGGTCCACATGGGACTCGGCCGCAAAGTTCACGACCGTGTCGAAGGTCTCTTCCCGGAAGATCTTCATGACGAAGTCCCGGTCGGTAATGTCCCCTTTGACAAACCGGAACGCCGGGTCCCCGCTCTCAATGAGCGGCTCCAGCGTGTGGATGCTGCCGGCATACGTCAGCGCGTCCAGACAGGTGATAGAGACGTCGTTATGGGCGTTGAGCATGTAGTAAATGAAGTTGCTGCCAATAAACCCGGCGCCGCCGGTGACCAGAATCTTTTCCATGGGAACTCCTTCTAACAATGATTCTTGTCGTTAAAACGACTCTTCAATATTCATGGTGGGACGGGCATTGAGCGTCAGGTCCGCCCGCACCCCGTTTTCGAATTCATAGTACCCCTGCGCGCCGACCATGGCGGCGTTGTCTCCGCAGAGGGAGAGCTCGGGCAGATAAAGCTGCCAGCCGTGCTCCGCGCAGAGCTCTTCAAAGCGCCGGCGCAGGACCGAGTTGGCCGAGACGCCGCCGGCCAGGACAATCTTGTCATAGGCGAAGTCGAGGGCCGCCTTCTCCGTGTTGCGGACCAGGAAGTCCACAACGCCGGCAATGACCGAGGCGCCCATGTCCGCCACATCCGGGGTCTCCCCCATCTGTTCCATGTGATGGACCGTGTTGATGACGTGGGTCTTAATGCCGGAGAAGCTGAAGTCGTACTCCGACCCGTTCACTTTGGGGTGAGGCATGGGGAACGCCTTTGGATCTCCGTTCTGCGATGCACGGTCCAAGTTTAGGCCGCCCGGGTACGGGAGTCCCAGCACGCGGGCCGATTTGTCCATGCATTCGCCGGCCGCGTCGTCCCGGGTCTGGCCGAGCACATGGTAATCCGTGTAGTCCCGGACCTCCACAATGTGGGTGTGGCCGCCGGAGACGACCAGCGCCAGGAACGGCGGTGTTAAGTCCGGATGGGAAATGTAGTTGGCGGCCACGTGGGAGCGCAGATGGTGGACCGGCACCAGCGGGGTGCCCGTTGCCAAGGCAAGGCCCTTGGCAAAGTTGACCCCGACCAGCAGTGCGCCGATGAGCCCGGGCGCGGCGGTGACGGCAATGGCGCCGATGTCCTCCATGGTGACGCCGGCTTCGTCCAGCGCCTGTGCCGTAATCTGCGAAATGCACTCGGCATGGCGCCGGGACGCAATTTCCGGCACGACGCCGCCGTAGAGTTTGTGTTCCTCCACCTGAGACGCAATGACCGAGGAGAGAACGTTGCGTCCGTCCTCGACGACCGCCGCGGCGGTCTCGTCGCAGGAGCTCTCGATGCTGAGGATCTTCAAAGAATGATTCCTTCTTTCCAGCGCCCGCCGTCCGGGTCTTCCGGGTGCGGGCGGTCAAACGTTTTGGTCATGATAAAGGCGTCCTCGTCAGGGTCCCGGTAGAACTTCTTCCGGATGCCTTCAATTTCGAAGCCCGCTCCCTGATACAGGGAAATGGCTGCCTGATTGGACATGCGCACCTCCAGGGACAGGAACGAGGCTCCGTTGCCCTGCACGCGTTTCAGCATGGCGTCCACCAGCGCGCGGGCCACGCCTTCCCGCCGGTGGGCGGCGGTGACGGCAACGTTGTTGATGAAAGCTTCATCGCGCACCATGTAGGCGCTGATGTAGCCGATGACGGCCTTGTCGTCGTCCCGCGCCAGCAAAAAAAACGACGCGGGGTTGTTGTACGCCTCCTCAATGGACGCTTCGGTCCACGGGTGGGCAAAGCACTCTTCCTCCAGACGGGCCACGTCCGGTATGGTGAGCGCGTTCATTTCGGTAATGGTCATGGGATCCTCCGTCAGCCTTTTGCGTCGTACCAGGTCTTGCCGACGTGGGCGTCGACCGACAGTTTGACGGTGAGGTCACAGGCGTTTTCCATTTCCTCGCGGACAATGGCACAGACCTGTTCGGCAAGGTCTTCCCGGCACTCGACAATGAGTTCGTCGTGGATCTGCATAATAAGCTGTGCGTCCAGTTCCTCGAACGCCAGGCGGTTCCACACCTTGACCATGGCAATTTTGATGATGTCGGCGGCCGTGCCCTGGATGGGCATGTTGCGGGCCACGCGCTCGCCGAAAGCGCGGAGGTTGTGGTTGGAGGACGTCAGCTCCGGCAGGTACCGGCGGCGCTCATAGAGCGTCTTGACGTACCCGGTCTTCCGGGCCTCTTCCACCACGTCCTTCATGTACTGGTCCACCCCGCTGAAGTGATGAAGGTAGCCCTTGATGTACGAGTCCGCCTCCTTGCGGGTGACGCCGATGTCCTTGGACAGGGAGAACGCGCCGATGCCGTAGACAATGCCGAAGTTGACGGCCTTGGCCCGGCTGCGCATGATGGGCGTGACGTCTTCCATGGGTACACCGAAGACCTGGGACGCCGTAATGGTGTGGATGTCGTCCCCGCTCCGGAACGCCCCGATCATGTTCTCGTCCTTCGCCATATGCGCCAGAACACGGAGTTCAATCTGGGAGTAGTCCGCGTCCACGAGCGTGTAGCCCGGGCGCGCCACGAAGAACTTGCGCAGTTCGGAGCCGATGGGCTTGCGGACCGGAATGTTCTGGAGGTTCGGCTCGGACGAGGAAATGCGTCCGGTGCGGGTCTCCGTCTGGTTGAGCGTCGAATGGATCCGGCCGTCCGGTCCAATGACCTTGAGGAGGCCGTCACAGTAGGTGGACTTGAGTTTGGATACCGTGCGGTACTCGAGGATATCGGCCACTACAGGATAGTCGGCGGCCAGTTCTTCGAGGACCTCGGCATTCGTGCTGTAGCCGCTCTTGGTCTTCTTTTTGGCGGGCAGGCCCATCTTCTCAAAGAGGGCTTCCCCGAGCTGTTTCGGGCTGTTGAGATTGAATTCAAAGCCGGTCTCGTCGTAGATGCGGCGGGTCATCTCGTCGACCCGCTTGTTGATGTCCTCGCCGTAGGCACGCAGTCCGTCCTCGTCCACGAGGAATCCAATGTTCTCCATGCTGGCAAGCACTTCCGCCAGGGAAATTTCAAGAATGAGTAAATCGCCCTGGTTGTTGCTGTCAATGGCGCCGAGCAGGTAGTCCCGGACCCGGTCGAGGGCCAGCGTCTGCTGCACGGGTTCATCGTCAAGGTCCGCGGCTATAGGGCCGAAGTTCCCCTTGTTGTTCTCGGCGTAGAGGCGTAGCGGTGTGTACTCCTTGGCCGACGGGTTGAGGATGTAGCCGGCCAGGGCCGCGTCGAACTGGATGTTCTCGGCGCGGAAGCCGTGCTGCAGGGCATAGGCGAAGATGGGTTTGCTGTCGTCCACCATCTTGGTCATGGACGCGTCTTTCAGAAAGTCGTCGAATCCGGTGAAGTCCGAGCCCTCCGGCAGGAAGACCGGGGTCCCGTCCAGCATGAAGCACAGGGAGCGGATGGTGCCGGGGCCGTCGAACTGAGCGGTGAACGTCACCTTCTTGTGCGGTGCGTTGGAAATTCGGTCTTTGACGTCCGCAAAGCGCTTCACCGTCTCACAGGCAATGAGACCGCTCTTGTCTTTGGTCTCCTCTTCGGAGACCCCGATGGCGGCGTCCCGTAAGCCCAGCTTCTCAATGAGGCCGAACATTTCCAGGTTGGCCAGAAGGCGGGCCGCTTTTTCGTTGTCCGCGCCGGCCGGCACATAGTGGGACAGGTCCGTGTCAATGGGCGCGTCGGTCACAATGCGGCCGAGTTCCCGGCTGAGGTACGCCTGGTCCTTTTCGTTCACGAGCTTGTCGTGGATGCGCGGTGTGACATCCAGGGAGTCAATCTTGTCATAGATGTTGTCCAGGCTCTCGTACTGCGAGATGAGGCCCTGGGCGGTCTTCTCGCCGATGCCGGAAATGCCGGGAATGTTGTCCGACGAGTCCCCCTGCAGCGCCTTGACGTCAATGAGCTGCAGCGGGCTGACCTGGTACTTCTCTTTGACCAGCGCCGGCGTGTACTCGTCCGTCTGGGCGCGGCCCATCTTCGTGTAGGAGAGCAGCACGGAGACGTTGTCCCGGACCAGCTGGAGGCTGTCCCGGTCCCCGGTGGCAATGTAACAGAAGTCCTTGTCCGTGCAGGCCGCGGCAAGAGTGCCGAGGATGTCGTCCGCCTCGTAGCCATCGAGTTCCACCATCTGGTAGCCGAGGTACCCGAGCAGTTCCTTGAGGATGGGCATCTGCGCAGTAAGCTCCGGCGGCATGCCCTTGCGCCCCGCCTTGTACTCGCTGTACATCTTGTGGCGGAACGTCGGGGCCTTGCGGTCAAAGGCGACGGCCACCGCGTCCGGGGAGCAGACTTCCCGGAGACGGACCAGAATATTCAGAAAGCCGTAAATGGCATTGGTAAAGGTCCCGTCCTTCGTCGTCAGCATCTTGATGCCGAAGAACGCGCGGTTGACAATACTGTTTCCGTCAATGACCAGCAGTTTCATGGGTCGGACTCCTTAGATAATAAAAGAATAATCAGATTATTTTAACATAAATGTACAGGTACCTGCAATTTGCGGCACAAATATGATATAATCCACCGCAGAGAAAACGAACGGCGGAAACGCACGGAAAGGAGGCAGCCGGTTTGTTCATTGGAAACGTGGAAATTAAGGGAAAGGCCGTGCTGGCTCCCCTGGCCGGCGTGGCGGACCGCGCCATGCGGGAACTGTGCCTCGGCTACGGCGCCGCCATGATTACCTCCGAAATGGTCAGCGCCAAGGGCTTCACCATGCATGACCCGAAGTCCCGGGAGCTCATGGTGCTCTCGGACATGGAGCACCCGGCCGCCATCCAGCTGTTCGGCCACGAGCCGGAGGTGCTGGCGGAGGCCGCACGCAGGGCAATGGAATTCGGGCCGGAGATCCTGGACCTCAACATGGGCTGCCCGGCGCCGAAGATTACCCGCAACGGGGGCGCTTCCCTCCTGAAGGATCCGGACCTGGCCGCCCGCATTACCGAGGCCGTGGCAAACGCCGTCGACATTCCGGTCACGGTAAAAATGCGCACCGCCTGGGACGAGGACCGCGTGTTTGACGGCGGCGAGTACGCGTGCGCCCGCCTGGCACGGATGCTGGAGAACGCCGGTGCCGCCGCCATTACCATCCACGGGCGGACCAAGACACAGATGTACGCCCCGCCTGTTAACTACGACGCCATCCGCGCCGTCAAGGAGGCGGTCTCCGTTCCGGTCATCGGCAACGGCGACGTCCGGGACGGCTTCTCCGCCGCTTACATGCTGGAGCAGACCGGCGTGGACGCGGTCATGGTCGGCCGCGGCGCCATGGGACGGCCCTGGTGCTTCCAGCAGATCAATGCCTACCTGTCAGACGAGAACCGGGTCATACCAGAGCCGCCGGTGGCCGAGCGGATGCGGGTCATGCTGCAGCACGCACAGGCCATCATTGACAACAAGGGCGAATACACCGGCATCCGGGAGACACGCAAACACGCCGCCTGGTACGTCAAGGGCATCCGCGGCGCCGCCCAGTTCCGGGCCGCCATAGGCGCCCTCTCGTCCATGGACGACCTGGCCAGATTAGCTATGGACGTCATTGAGATGGACCGGCAGGACCGCGAACGGCAGGGCCAGACACCGTAAAGCACATAACAGCAAAAAGCAGCTGCCGAACAGGCAGCTGCTTTTTTGTTTTAACAGCCAATGAGGCTTTGGTCGTAGCGGAAGAGGACGGTGTTGAGTTCGTTGATGTCGTAGTTCTTTTCCCGGATGAAGTATTCGACAATAATGTCAAACAAGCTGCTGTGGGTCAGGGTGTATCCGGCCCGGCCGATAAGGCTCTGGGTCTCGTCCAGGTCCAGCTCCAGCGCCATGGCAAAGGCCACGGCCGTCGTCTTGGAGGGCCGGTAGCCCGGATTGTTCCGGATTTTGGAAAACAGTTTCCGGTCCACGTTGGCCTTCTTGTAGATTTCCGAGTCCTTCCTGCCGGTGCGGTCAATCAGCTGCAGAAGCGTCTCGGAGAATCCGGCATCCAGATGCTCCAGCATATCCTCCAGGGACTCCTCCCGGACC
>ONLO01000020.1 GCA_900318715.1 uncultured Eubacteriales bacterium
GACGGACATACGACAGTAGAGAGCGGTTTTGCTGAAAATGCAGAGCCGCTTTTCTTATTCCCGGAAAGGCCGGTACCGCACCTACCGCTCCTAAGCGGTAGGCCGGAGGTTCGAATCCCCTCGCGGGTGCCAAAAAAAGCTGCATCGCCCATTGGTTGCGATGCAGCTCTTTTGTTTAATGCCAGGGGTTTGCCGGATCCGGGTCGGTCGGGTCCCAGCCGCGGTACGGGCTGCTGGTGTCAATCCGGATGGGTGCTGGCTTTGCCATGGGCTCCGCAAAGCCGCCGTCGTCGTAGACGTCCACTTCGGTGCCGGACGGGCAGTTGTCATAGATCCACTTGGCGTCGGCCACACACAGGCGCACGCACCCGAGCGATGCGTTGCTCCCGAGCTTATTGTACTCCAGGTACTCCAGATTGGACTTGGAGCGGGTGTAATAGGGGACGGAGTGGAACAGGTAGGGTCCGGTAATGCGGGTGGCATACTGGCCGTAGACGCCGCCGTAGAGGGCCTCCCAGGTCCACTTGTCCTCTGTGTAAAAGTGGCCGGTCTTCGTGCGGTCGTTCGGGAAGACGCCGCAGGAGCTGACGAAGGCCTTCACCGGCGTGTTGTACGAGCCGTCAGAGGAGCGGCCATAGGCAATGACCAGGTTCTGCCGGGTGTTGACCGTAAGCCGGTACGGATGGGTCTTGCAGAACCCGGGACCGCCGTTGCCATAGGAAAAATCCACCTTGCCGCCGCTCACGGTCCAGAGGCCGGCCGCATTCGGAACCGTGCCGCCAAAGCCGAAGTCCACCATGCCGTGGAAGATCCGCCACCATCCGGCGTCGTTATAGGAGAGGCCGGTGTAGTTGAAGTCGACTTTGCCGTTCCGGCAGTACCACCAGCCGGCAGCATTGTACCAGACGCCGGTGTAACCGAAGTCCACTTTGCCGCCGGTGCACTTCCACCAGCCGGCATCGTTGTGCTCAATGGTGTTGCAGCCGAAATCCACCTTGCCGCCGACAATCCGCCACCAGCCGGCGTCGTTGGGCTGGATGCCGGTATAGTTGAAGTCCACGGTCCCGTTCCGGCAGAACCACCAGCCGGCCGCATTGTGGGCCACGCCGGTGTAGTTGACCGGTTCGCTGCCGTCAAAGGTCCGCCATTCCCCATTGGCGTAGCGGACCTCCAGGCCGACGGCCGAGGTAACGGTGCGGTAGGGCGCAGCCGCCGGGCGGATGCCGGGCAGCAGCACCAGCACCGCGAACACGGCGGTAAGGACAAGGGCGGCGGTCACAGGACGGGAACCGGCGGAAAACCGGTGTTTTTGCGTGGTGGTCATGGAAAATCCTCCGGAAAACAGGCTTTTATAATAGTAATATATAATAATAAAATTATATATTGATATTTATAATTATAATGTGATACAATGGGTTCACTATTATTATACCCATAATTATATTAATTGTAATCCGGAGGGAGGCGTAGATATGCCAGAATTCACTTATGAAATCAAAGAGCAGCTCGGCGTTCTCGGTGAGAACAGCAGAGGCTGGACCAAGGAACTGAACCTCATTTCCTGGAACGGCGGAAACCCGAAGTATGACATCCGTGACTGGGCACCGGACCATGACCGCATGGGCAAGGGCGTCACTCTTACGGTTGACGAAGCGGCTGAGCTCAAGGAACTCCTTGCCAAAGTCGACTTTGACTAATTGTCATTGAAAACAGGAAAAAGACGGAAAACCCGGCGGCCATTCCGTCTTTTTTTTGAAACCCCCTGCAACATTAGGCCGCTTTCAGTTGTTTATTATTTGAAGCACCCGGAAATAGGTTCGGGAAAATTTTAACTGTATTTAAAAGGAGACTCTGTATTATGAAACGTATTATCTCTGTACTTCTTGCCGCCATGATGATGTTCACCCTTGCGGTTTCCGCATTTGCCGCTCCCGGTTCTTTCCTGCAGACCACGACCGGCAAAGTCGGCCAGACCTATGAAGTCAGCAGCCTGAAAGTCGAAGTCACCAAGGATGCCGACGGCACCCGCGAAGCCGTTGTCGTCACCTCCACCAAGGCCAAGACTTCCAAGCAGGTCACCATTCCGGCAACCGTCACCATCCAGGGCGACAAATTCGACATTGTCGGCATTAAAGAGAACGCGTTCAAAGACTACACCAAGCAGACCAAACTTGTCATCAAGACCAAGAAGCTTGCTTCCGTTGGCAAGAAGGCAGTCCGCAACACCAAGAAGATTACCGTCTATGTCCCGTCGGGCAAGAAAGCAGCTTACTCCAAGCTCTTCAAAGACGCCGGTATTACCAAGGTCCAGTACAAGATCAACAAATAAGACACCGAAACATCCGGAACCCGATGCAGCTGCATCGGGTTCTTTTTTCCGTGCCGATGTGGTACCATGTTGGTATACCAAAACGCAGTGAAACCGGAACAGAGAAAAAGGCAGCGTGATCCGCACTTGAAAATTACATTGAATCCGGACCCGGAAATGGTCCGTGTCATAAAGCAAGGCCTGAAGGACAGCGGCGGGTATTGCCCCTGCCGGCTGGACCGGACCGAAGAATACAAGTGCATGTGCCAGGAATTCCGGGACCAGATTGCGGACCCGGACTACGAAGGGTTTTGTCACTGCATGCTTTACTACAAAGAGAAATGAGGTTTCCCTATGGCAGAAGTCATTATTACGAAAGAAAACTTTGAAGCCGAAGTGCTGCAGTCGGACCTTCCGGTTCTGGTGGATTTCTGGGCCACGTGGTGCGGACCCTGCAAAATGCTGAGTCCCGTCATTGCGGAAATTGCCGAGGAAATGGCCGGCACCCTGAAGGTCGGCAAATGCAACGTGGACGAACAGCCGGAGCTGGCGGCCATGTTCGGCATCCGCAGCATCCCCGCACTCATCAAGTTCCAGGACGGCAAGGCAGAGAAGGGCACCCTGGGCTACATGCCCAAGGAGCAGGTCCTGGAGTTCCTGAAGTAAGGAACCGTCTCCCCACGAATTGGTCAGCCGGGCGAAAGAACACTCTTCCGCCCGGCGTTTTATTATTTATTTGAAAATAAACAATTTTGCTCTTGCACAATCCGCTCAATCCATTATAATGTTACATACACGCCACAATATGTTGTGGAGAGAGCTGCATCGCCAACACATCATATAGTGCAGTCTATAGAACACACGGGGGACACACTCATGTATTACAACGAAAAACTCGACGGCAACATGGAGACCGAAGACGTCAAAGTGTGCGTCATGAAGCGCTCCGGCGAACGTGTGCCGTTCGACCGCAATAAAATTAAAGCCGCCATTGTCAAGGCCAACGAAGAGGAAGGCATCCTGTCCATGCGCCTCACCAACGAGGAAATTGACGCCATTACGGCGGGCATTGAAAAGGACGCCCGCAACGCCGGCCGGGACCTGTCCGTGGAGGAAATCCAGGACAAGGTGGAAGACGCCCTCATGGGGTCCGGCAAGACCAAGGTGGCCCGCCTCTACATTACGTACCGCTACAAGCACAACGAAATGCGGAAGATGAGCAACATTGACCAGAAGATTTCCGGCGTTGTGGAGCGGGACAACGAAGAGGTCAAGCAGGAGAACTCCAACAAGAACCCGACCGTGCTCTCTGTCCAGAGAGACTACATGGCCGGGGAGTGGAGCCGTTACTACACCAACAAGTACCTCCTGCCGGAGGACATTGTGGCGGCGCACCGGGAAGGCGTCATCCATTTCCACGACGCGGACTACTTTGCGCAGCACATGCACAACTGTGACCTCGTCAACATGGACGACATGCTCCAGAACGGCACGTGCATTTCCGGCACCCACATTGACCGGCCGAAGAGCTTTGCCACCGCCTGCACCGTGGCCTCCCAGATTGTGGCGCAGGTCGCCTCCAGCCAGTACGGCGGACAGACCATTACCATGAGCCACTTGGCGCCGTTCGTCGACGTCTCCCGCCAGAAGATCCGCACCCGCCTTGGCCAGGAGCTGAAGGAAGCCGACGTCCGCATTCCGGACGACAAGTTCAAGGACCTGGTGGAAAAGGAACTCCGCAAGGAAGTGGAGTCCGGCTGCCAGACCATCCAGTACCAGCTCATTACCCTGCAGTCCACCAACGGCCAGGCGCCGTTCGTCACGGTCTTCCTGTACCTCCATGAGGTGCCGGAGGGCCAGATCCGCGACGACCTCGCCCTCATCATTGAGGTCATGCTCGAGCAGCGCATCATCGGCGTCAAGGACAAGACCGGCGCCTACATTACCCCGGCGTTCCCGAAACTCATCTATGTCCTGCAGGAGGACAACGTCAAAGAGGGGACCCCGTATTTCCGCCTGACCGAGCTGGCCGCCCGCTGCACCGCCAAGCGCATGGTCCCGGACTACATCTCCGAGAAGAAGATGGTGGAGCTCAAGGGCGACGTCTACCCGTGTATGGGCTGCCGCTCCTTCCTGACCCCGGACCGCTTTACGGACAAGGGCATTGAAAACATTCCGAACGCCGGCAACTACCAGCCCGGCAAGCACCGTTACTACGGCCGGTTCAACCAGGGCGTCGTCACCCTGAACCTGGTCGACGTGGCCTGCTCCTCCGGCCAGGACGAGAAGAAGTTCTGGGACATTATGGAGGAACGCCTGAACCTCTGCCACCGCGCCCTGCGGCTGCGCCATGAACGCCTTCTCGGCACGCCGTCGGATGTGGCTCCCATCCTCTGGCAGGACGGCGCCCTTGCCCGCCTGAAGTCCGGCGAGGTCATTGACCCGCTGCTCTACAACGGTTACAGCACCATTTCCCTTGGCTACGCGGGCCTTGCAGAGTGCGTGTACTACATGAAGGGTCTGTCCCACACGAGCGAAGCCGGCAAAGAGTTCGGCCTCCGCGTCATGCAGGCCCTCAACGACGCGTGCGCCAAATGGAAAGCGGAGGAGAACATTGACTACTCCGTCTACGGCACCCCGCTGGAGTCCACAACCTACAAGTTCGCCAAATGCCTCCAGAAACGGTTCGGCATCATTGACGGCGTAACCGACAAAAACTACATTACCAACAGTTACCACATCCATGTGACGGAGGAAATTGACGCCTTCTCCAAGCTCTCCAAAGAGGCCGAGTTCCAGAAGCTCAGCCCGGGCGGCGCCATCTCCTACGTGGAAGTACCGAACATGCAGGACAACATTCCGGCGGTCCTTGCGGTCATGCAGCACATTTATGACGGCATCCTCTATGCCGAGCTCAACACCAAGAGCGACTACTGCGACCTCTGCGGCTTCGACGGCGAAATCCTCATTAAAAAGGACGAAACCGGCAAGCTGGTCTGGGAGTGCCCGAAGTGCGGCAACCGCGACCAGTCCAAGATGCACGTTGCCCGCCGCACCTGCGGATACATCGGTACGCAGTACTGGAACCAGGGACGCACCCAGGAAATTGCTGAGCGCGTCCTGCACCTGTGAGTCCGAAGCCCCGGGGTATTTCCCTGGGGCTTTTCAGCCAATACCGGGACGAACTCTTCGGGCTGTCCATCCTCTCCATTGTCCTGTACCACTACTGTCTGAACGTCCGGGCGCATGCACCGGCCGCCCTGACCGAAGGGTATCTGGCGTGGATCGGCGCCGTCGGCGTGGAGGTCTTCGTCTTCCTGTCGGGCATGGGCCTGTGGTACTCGTTTTCCAGGCAGCCGGACGCCGGCGCCTTTTACCGTCGGCGGCTGTCCCGCATCCTGCCGGTCTACCTGCCCGTGGCCGCCGTGTTCTGGGCGGTCCGCGGCATCCTGGAGGGCACGGGCTTCCTGCGCTTCCTCGGCAACCTGACATTCGTCACGTTCTTCACCCGCGGGGTCCATACCATCTGGTACGTGGGGTTCATCCTGCTCCTGTACTTGCTCTACCCGCTCATTCATAAGTTCCTGGACAGGCCTTCGGTTCCTTCCCGGGCCATTCACCTCCTCATCCTATACGCAGCCTTCGCCGGAATCATGGTGGTCTACCGGCACGTCGCGCCGGCGCACTACGACCGCGAGCTCATGGTCTGGATCCGCATCCCCATCTTCCTGACGGGGTGCTTCCTGGCTCCGTTTATTAAAGAGGGTGCGGAGCTCCCGGCCAAGGCGGTCTTCGGTGTCATGGGCGCCCTTCTGGCGGGGAAGGCGGTCACCGTGTTCCTGCCGCGCGCGGAAGGCATTCAGGTGTTTTACAACACGCTGTACGCCCTGGCGCTGATGCTGCTCGTGTGCCTGCTGCTGGACCGCCCCTGGAAGGCGCGCCCGGCCGCCGAACCCGCCGCCGCCACCGCCGAACCCGCCGCCGAACCCGCCGCCGAACCCAGCACCGTCGCCAGCTCCTCCGCCCCCGCCGGCCCGCTGCGCCGCTGCCTGCAGTTCTTCGGCTCGGTTTCGCTGGAACTGTATGTTATTCACGTTTGTCTGCGGAATCTGGTAAACTATAAGGGATGGCCCATCTGGAACCCCGGCGTCTACGCCGCGGTCATCCTGGTTTCCCTGGGCCTGTCCATTGGATTGCACAAGCTGAACGAACGAGTTTTAACGGACCGAAAGGGGTGACCGTATGTTTCTTATGATCGGACTGAACGACGGCGAACTGGACCTGCACTACCACTGGCACGTGAACTGCGGCGTCTGCGGCGGCGTCCGGGACCTCGTCTTCTACATGACCTTTACGCAGCTGCTCCTGTTCTTTATTCCGACGCTGAAGTGGAACAAGCACTACTACGGTCAGTGCCCGGACTGCGGCACGGTCTATGAGCTGGACCCGGCCGTCGGCAAGCGCATTGAGCACGGCGAAGAGGTGGAAATAAAACCGGAGTACCTGACCCCGGTCACGCGCGGCCGCCGGCACAAGCAGTGTCCGAACTGCGGATACACCACCGACGAGAACTTCGACTACTGCCCGCACTGCGGCACCAAAATGAACTGACGTACGGGTCCGCCCGCCGCCTCCCGGGCCCGGATGGACAAAGGTTGACGGAACCCACAGTGGAAACAGGCAGTACTTTTGAGAACTTACTGAAATTACCGTGGAATAAAGTCAAATTAAAGAAATCCCCCGTAAAAAAGACTTGTTTGGAGTCTCTCATTACGGGGGAATTTAAATTATTATTTTTTTTGTGCGGTAATGCTGGGCAAAAAACCTGCCCATATTACGGGGCACTTGCCCAAAAGGCTTGAAAAACACTGCTCAGGAGGCGAAAAGCATTCAACCACTACCCGGAGCGGGTGTTCCGCGGACCGGAGGCGAACCGCCGGCGCCAGGGCGTTCCTCAGATGAGGATGGCAACGCCGGACCAGTTGGTGCCGTCCTTGTACGCGGCGTGGGCCTCAAAGAACTGACCCATGCCTTCAATGGCGGGCGCCTGGAAGAAGCGGGTGGTGCTGTCGTCCATCTTCAGGAAGGCATCGCCGCCCTTGACGCCGACGGCGTCGTACTTGCCCCAGACCGAGGCTTTGCCGTAGCTTTGCGGGTGCGTGTTGAAGATGGTTCCCTCTTTCCAGTGCTCTTCGTGGCGGGTGCTGTCGTAGGCGGCATCCAGGCCTTCGGTTGCCACGTTGGAACCCATGTAGGGAACCAGGTCTCCCGTGTCACACAGGCGATGCAGTTCGCCTTCCACTTTGCCGCCGCAGATGAGCGGGGAGCCCCAGGTAATAATGTTGATAATGTTGTACCGCTTCTGCATGGCCTTGTCCGCGGCAATCTGCTGTCCGACCATGCCGCCGAGGCTGTGCCCGGCGAGGATGACGTTGGCGTCCTTCGGAATGACTTCCTTCATGGCGGCCATAATTTCCCGCATGTAGGGGCCTTCCTCCTCCGAACCGGCAAGGCCGTCATTGTAGGTGTCCACGGACGAGCCGATGGCCGAGGTCTCGGTGCCGTGCATGGCGACCAGGTAAATCTTGCATTTCTTTCCGCCGCGATTCAGCGTCCCTTCGGTAATGCTGATGGGTCCATTGCCGTTGAGCGGGTGCGCGTCCTGTGTGTACAGGTAGGTCTGGTTGGCCTGCGTGACCTTGTTGATCTTCTTTCCGGAGGCGGCAAATGCCGGGACCGTGAGGCAGAGCAGCAGGGCCGAAACGAGGGCTGCCGTCAGCAGCTGTTTTGCGTACTTTTTCATGGGGAAGTCCTCCTTTGCCCTCATTATAATACCGGTAACGGGCGCAAAAAAGCCCTCACAATGGAAAAAACTGTTCCAAAAACCCCCGGTGGGGCTTGTATTTTGACCGAACTGCAGTATAATGAAGGTAACATATGAACAACTATTCATATGTGTTTACTTGTTTCAGGAAAGGATCCGTACTATGAAAAAGACTTATGGAATGTATGTCGACTGTGCCGCCTGCGGCGAAAAGATGCAGGAAACCATCAAGACGGTGGATGGTGTCAACGATGCCGTGGTCAACTACATGACCCAGAAGCTGACCGTGGACTTTGCCGACGGCGCCGACGAGAAAAAAGTGCTCAAGGAAGCCCTGAAAATCTGCCGCAAAAAGGTCGACGACGACATTGAAATAGACTTCTGAGAACCATCTCGGAGAGGGTAGTGTTATGACGCGCAAACAAAAAAAGATGCTCCTCCGCATTGTGGCCGCCCTGGTTCTCATGGCAGCCATCCTCATTGCGGACCATTTCCTGCAGTTCGGACGGCTGTGGGAGACCATCCTTTATCTGATTCCCTATTGTATTATCGGCTATGACGTACTGATCAAAGCGGTCCGCGGCATTTCCCGCGGACGCATGCTGGACGAGAAGTTCCTCATGGCCATTGCCTCGCTCGGCGCCTTCGGCATCGGCGAATGCATTGAGGGTCTGGCGGTCATGCTGTTCTACCAGATCGGCGAATGGTTCGAGAGCATTGCGGTCGGCCGCAGCCGGAAAAACATTGCCGAGCTCATGGATATCCGCCCGGACTACGCCAACGTGGAAGCGGACGGTGCCCTGAAGCAGGTCGACCCGGACACGCTCCCAGCCGGCAGCATCATTGTGGTCCAGCCCGGCGAAAAGGTGCCCATTGACGGCATTGTGACCGAGGGCACCAGCAGCCTGAACACCAGCGCCCTGACCGGCGAGAGCCTGCCTCGGGACGTCTCGGTGGGCGACGAAGTCGTCTCCGGCTCCATCAACGAGAGCGGCCTTCTGAAGCTGAAGACGACGAAGGCGTTCGGCGAATCCACGGCGTCCAAAATCCTGGAACTCGTGGAGAACGCCAGCTCCCGCAAAGCGCCGTCCGAGCGCTTCATTGCCAAATTTGCCAAGTACTATACGCCCATTGTGGTCGGCATTGCCGTGGCCCTGGCGCTTCTGCCGCCGGTCTTGAACCTCATTCTCGGCCACGCCGCCAACTGGAGCGAATGGGTCTACCGCGCCCTGACCTGCCTGGTCGTCAGCTGCCCGTGCGCCATTGTCGTCAGTGTGCCGCTCGGCTTTTTCGGCGGCATCGGCGGCGCTTCGAACGCCGGCATCCTCATCAAGGGGTCCAACTTCATGGAGACCCTGTCGGAGGTCCGGGAGGTCGTCTTCGACAAGACCGGCACCATTACGCGCGGCAACTTTGAAGTGTCCGCCATCCACCACAGCCCGGTTCCGGAAGAGGAGCTTCTGGAACTGGCGGCCCTGGCGGAGAGCTCGTCCACGCACCCCATCAGCCGGAGCCTGCAGCGGGCGTACGGCAAACCGCTGGACCGCTCCCGCGTCACCAACGTGGAGGAAATCTCCGGACACGGCGTCATTGCCACTGTGGACGGCAAAACCGTGGCGGCCGGCAACCCGCGCCTCATGGAAAAGGTCGGTGCGGACTTTATTGAGTGCCACAGCCACGGCACCATTATCCACGTGGCCATAGACGGCACCTACGCCGGACACGTGGTCATAACCGACGAAATCAAGCCGGGCGCAAAAGAGGCCATTAAGCGGCTCTATGAGAACGGCGTGCGCAAGACTATCATGCTGACCGGCGACATTCCGAAAGTGGCCAACGCCGTGGCGGCGGAGGTCGGCGTCTCGGAAGTCCATGCCGGACTCCTGCCGGGTGACAAAGTCTCCGAAGTGGAGAAGATCCTGGCGGCCAAGGACCCGAAATCCACGGTAGCCTTCGTCGGGGACGGCATTAACGACGCCCCGGTCCTGGCCCGTGCGGACATTGGCATTGCCATGGGCGCCCTCGGTTCAGACGCGGCCATTGAAGCGGCCGACGTCGTGCTGATGGACGATGACCCGCTGAAAATATCCAAAGCCATCCGGATTGCCCGGAAATGTCTCCGCATTGTCAAGACGAACATCTGGTTCGCCATTGCGGTCAAGATCCTGTGCCTCATTGTCAGCGCTTCGGGTATCCTCGGGACCGCGGCCATGTGGCTGGCCATCTTCGGCGACTCCGGCGTCCTCATCCTCTGCGTCCTCAACGCCATCCGTTGCCTGTTTGTGAAGAATCTTTGAGTCGGAGGGAACTTTCATGGCAGAAAACAAACTGAATACCATGCCCAATGACGAGCTGCTGACGGACCTTGCCGACCTGTTCAAGCTGTTCAGCGACTCGACCCGCATCCGCATCCTGTACCTCCTTCTCCTGGAGAAGGAACTCATGGTCGGTGACATTGCCGAAAAACTGAACATGACGCAGTCCGCCATTTCGCACCAGTTGCGGCTCCTCAAGCAGAGCAAACTGGTCAAGAACCGGCGGGACGGCAAAGCCGTATATTACTCGCTGGACGACGAGCACGTCACGTCCATCCTGGCCATGGGCAAGGAACACATTGAAGAATAAGAGAAGAGCTGTATCGTTTTTGGCGATACAGCTCTTTTTGCATGAAAACCAGTTTTCGGATAAACCGGGAGTTTTATTTGAGGAGAAGGTTCCCGAAGCCGCCGAAGGCGATGAGGGAACCGGCCAGCGACAGCTGCGCAATGTAGTAGAACACATACGCAATGGCCCAGACCCGGTAGGACTTGTAGAGTTTGTTGTCTGTGCCGCGGATGGCGAAGAGCAGCGTGTCGTAAATGTAGAACAGGATGCCGAGCACAGCCGAAAGGCCGCCGAACGGGTCGTACGCCATCCGCAACACGCCGTACTCCATAATGGCGGAAGCGCTCAGGAAGAACGCGACCACAAGGACCAGGATGGGCAGGACGAGCAGCGGCGCGTGGACCAGACGGTTCATGAGCTTCAGGTCTAGGGTGATGTCCAGGGCAATGATGGGCGGAATGGGAAGGAGCGTAATGACCCAGAACCGCCAGCCGGGGTCAATGCCGGCATCCATCATGCCGCGGTAGAAGGCCAGGCCCAGGCAGACAATGTGCCCAATGAACAGGAGGCCGGTGAGAATGCCGAGCGCCGGGCGGATCCGCTTATAGTGGTTTGGTCCGCGCAGCCGGAGCTGGGATACCGCACTGGAGGTGAGGTCGGCCAGGAAGGAAAAGCACAGGGCACCCAGAACCAGAAGGACATTGGTCTGGGTGTCTCCGGTGTAGGCAATGAGCGCAACCGCGTAGCCGAGATAAGTCAGAGACGCAAACAGCTTGAAGAAGAACGTCCGCCGGGGCTTGCCGGCCCGCTCGGAGGTAACGAACAGCAGGCAGAAAATGGTCCCCAGAGCCCAGGAACCAAGGACAATGAGACGAAGGGGAATAGACAACGGAAACCCTCCTTTGGGGACTTACTTTGTGGTATTATATGGAACAGTATACCATATTTGGTGGAAGAAAACAGAATCCGGACTTGATATTTTTCTCCGGATTGTTATGATATGTGTAGTTATATTTTCCAAAACAAGAGGAAGCAGGCAGCCGCTTATGTCCCGTTTTGTGACCAGAAAAGTGGAAAACGAGCAAAAACAGTCGTACCGGCAGGAGAACATCCGCAGCGCCATACGGCTTCTTCTTGTTGCGCTCATGTTCGTGGTCATCTTCATCAACTACGACCGCCTGCGCGGCATTGACATCCGGAACCTCATTGCCCAGGCGGACTCGCCCACCAAGGCCATTGTGGTGGTCCTGTTAGTCTACATCCTGAAGTCCGCCACCATGGTCATACCGGCCTCGGTGGTCAACATTGCCGTCGGTCTGTCGTTCCCGACCTGGCTGGCGCTCATCCTGAACTTCATTGGTTCCGTTATGGAACTGGTCATTGCCTACGGCATCGGCGTGTTTGCCGGCGGCGAGAACATCCGCGCCCTGGTCAAGCGGACCAAGTACGGGCGGAAGTTGCTCAACGCCGACCCGAAGAAGACGGACATCAGCATGACGGTCATCCGCCTCATGCCGTTCCTTCCCATTGACCTCTTCAGCCTGTTCTACGGCAACATTAAGTACGACTTCAAACGGTATATGCTGTTCTCGCTGCTTGGTGTGACCCCGGGCACCATCCTGTTCACCATCCTCGGTTATGCGGCGTACAAGATCCTGCCGCCCATTTCCGCGGCTGTCACCCTCATTATCCTGGCGGTCCTCATTGCCATTGTCGTACTGTACAAGACCTATACGGAAATCTATGACCGGCACCATCCGCCGAAAGAGGAACTGGATGCGGTGTCCGCCCCGGCTGCGCTGCCGGAAGAGGCGGCCGCCGGCGCCGGTGTGCCGGCTGTGAAAGAGGACGTAAATGAAAGACTTTGATCCGGAGCGCCTGCAGCAGCAGATGGCGTTCCTGCGGGAAATTGACCGGGAGAAATCCGTCCTGCGGCAGACCTACCTGCACGACGGCTCCCGCAAGGAAAACGACGCGGAGCACGCCTGGCATCTGGCCCTGTTCGTGCTGATCCTCTCCGAATACGCCAACGAGGACATTGACGTGTCGCACACGGTGGCCATGGTCCTCATCCACGACCTCATTGAAATTTACGCCGGGGACACCTACGCGTACGACGAGGCGGCCAGGGAGACCCAGGCGGAACGGGAGCGGGAGGCCGCCGACCGGCTTTTCGCCCTGCTGCCGCCCGACCAGAGCGCCCGCCTGCGCGCACTGTTCGAGGAGTTCGAGGCGCGGGAGACCCCGGAGGCGCAGTTTGCCCATACGGTGGACAACATGCAGCCGACCATGCTCAACGACGCCAGTGACGGAAAGAGCTGGGTGGAACACGGGGTCCATTTGAGCCAGGTGCTCGGACGGAACGAGCGCTCCCGGGAGGGCTCGGAAATCCTCTGGGACTACATGCTGAACAATTTCATCCTGCCGCACGCGGAGCGCGGCGAACTCAAGCCGGACTGAACCTCCGGCTTTTTCTTATCATATTCCGGGTTTTGATTCAATATACAAAAAAGCTGAACCGCACTTGTGCAAAATGTACATTTAATTTTTTCATTTCCGAGGCAATTTTGGCGGGCGGAACCCGCCGGGAACCGTTGTAAAATCTAGAACAATAAGGTATTCTTAATATTGGTAAAACATTCACAAAGGCGCAAACCATTGTGTAAGCGCACAAGCCCAGAAAAGGAGTATTAATATGGGAAGAGTTTTTGTACCGTGGGACCTTATCACGAATTTTGTGACCGACGCTTTCGTCGGATACGGCATTCCGGAAGAGGATGCCAAGATCTGCACCGACGTTCTTCTCGAGGCCGACAAGCGCGGCATTGAGAGCCACGGCTGCAACCGTTTCAAACCCATCTACCTCGACCGCATCAAGGCCGGCATCCAGCAGCCAGTCACCAATTTTGAAGTGGTCAAAGAGACCGAGTGCACCGCCATTGTGGACGGTCATGACGGCATGGGCCAGGTCATTGGCTACAAAGCCAATCAGATGGCCATTGACAAGGCCAAGAAATACGGCCTCGGCATGGTCGTCGTCCGCAATTCCTGCCACTACGGCATTGCCGGTTACTACGCCTCCCAGGCCTGTGACCAGGGCTGCATCGGCATTACCGGCACCAACGCCCGTCCGTCCGTTGCCCCGACCTTCGGCGTCGACGGCATGTTCGGCACCAACCCGCTGACCATCGGCATTCCGACCGACGAAGACTTCGACTTTGTCATTGACTGCGCCACCTCCATTACCCAGAACGGTAAAATTGAGTACTACGAGCGCATTAAGGAAGACGTCCATCCGGGCACCATCATCGGCCGTGACGGCAAAGAGGTGCTGGGTGACGCCGGCGAAGCCCTCAAGATGATCCGCAACGGCACCGCAGCCCTGACCACCCTCGGCGGCATCGGCGAAGCCCTCGGCGGCTACAAGGGCTACGGCTACGCCATGGTCGTGGAACTGCTTTCCGCCATCCTGCAGGACGGCAACTACGGCAAAGCTCTGAACGGCAAAGATGAAAACGGCAACCTGGTTCCCTATCATCTCGGCCACTTCTTCATTGCCATTGACACCGACCACTTCCTCGGTGAGAAATTCACCCGTGAAAAGGCCGGCGAAATCATCCGCTCCGTCCGGAACTCCACCGTGGCTCCCGGCGAAGAGCGCATTTACACCGCCAACGAAAAAGAGCACGAAGTATGGCTGTACCGGAAGGACAAGGGCGTTCCGGTCACCGAGCCGGTCCAGAAGGAAATTCTTCAGGTCCGTGACGAATTGGGTCTGACCCAGTACAAATTCCCGTGGGAATAAGTGTTAAGGAGACTACTATGGATTATGCAAAAGAATCCCTCCGTCTGCACGGAGAATGGAAGGGCAAGATTGAAGTCATTTCTACTGTCCCGGTAGCCAATGAAACGGACCTTTCCCTTGCCTACACCCCCGGTGTGGCACAGCCCTGTCTCGAAATCCAGAAAGACATCAGCAAGAGCTATGAACTGACCCGCCGCCACAACATGTGCGCCGTCATTACCGACGGTACCGCCGTGCTCGGCCTCGGGGACATTGGCCCGGAAGCCGGCATGCCGGTCATGGAGGGCAAATGCGTCCTGTTCAAGTCCTTCGGCAACGTCGACGCGTTCCCGCTCTGCGTCAAGACCAAAGACGTGGACGAATTCGTCAACGCCGTTTACCTCATGTCCGGCTCCTTCGGCGGCATTAATCTCGAGGACATCTCGGCGCCGCGCTGCTTTGAAATTGAGCGCAAACTGAAAGAGAAATGTGACATTCCCATTTTCCACGACGACCAGCACGGCACAGCGGTCATTACGCTGGCCGGTCTGACCAACGCGCTGAAAATTGTCGGCAAGAAGCTGGACGAAGTCAAAATTGTTACGTCCGGCGCCGGCGCCGCGGCCATTGCCATCATCAAACTCCTGATGTCGGCCGGCGCCAAAAACGTCATTATGACGGACCGCCACGGCTGCATCTACAAGGGCCGGGACGGCCTCAACTGGATCAAAGAGGAAATGGCGGAAGCCACGAATCCGGACATGGTCAAAGGCACGCTGGCCGAGGCCCTGGTCGGTGCGGACGTCTTCATCGGCGTCTCTGCCCCCGGCACGGTCACCGTGGACATGGTCAAGACCATGGCCAAAGACGCCATCGTCTTTGCCTGTGCCAACCCGACTCCGGAAATTTTCCCGGACGACGCCAAAGCCGGCGGCGCCCGCATCGTCTCCACCGGCCGTTCGGACTTCCCGAACCAGATCAACAACGTTCTGGCCTTCCCGGGAATTTTCCGCGGCACGTTTGATGTCCGCGCCAGCGACATCAACGAGGAAATGAAAGTGGCCGCCGCACACGCCCTGGCCGGTCTCATTTCCGACGAGGAACTCAGCGAAGACTACATTATTCCGAAAGCCTTCGACCCGCGGGTCGGCCCGGCCGTTGCCGCCGCCGTTGCGGAGGCAGCGCGGAAGAGCGGGGTCGCCCGTCTGTAAGTTCCTGCTGTTGCAAACGCCATGGAAAAGACCTGCCCGTCCGGGCAGGTCTTTGCTTTTTCCCCATAAACTCACTATAATGAGTTGCACTGTACTGAGGTGCAGCAAATTCCAGGGCAGCGCCCGAAGAAAGAAGCGGTTCCCATGCTTACACTTGACAAAATCTACCGTGCAGCATTCGTGCTGAAAGACGTCATCCGCAGGACGGATATGATCTTTGCGCCCAACATTAACCCGGACAGCGAAGTTTACCTCAAGACCGAGAACCTGCAGCTGACCGGTTCCTTCAAGGTCCGCGGCTCGGGCTTCAAGATTTCCCAGCTGACGGACGAAGAGAAGGCCCGCGGCGTCATTGCGTGCTCCGCCGGCAACCACGCCCAGGGCGTGGCGGTCGCCGCAACGAAATACGGCATTAAATCGCTCATCTGCCTGCCGGACGGCGCTCCCATTTCCAAGGTGGAAGCCACGAAGAAGTACGGCGCAGACGTCTGCCTCGTGCCCGGCGTCTATGACGACGCCTACGCCAAGGCCCTGGAACTCCGGGA
>ONLO01000147.1 GCA_900318715.1 uncultured Eubacteriales bacterium
AGACCGTCAACTACGACGAAGCGCTGGCGGTCAACGAGGATGTGGACTTCAAGTTCCATGACATTGTAGCGCGTAACGAAGCCGAATTTGCCTATCCGAGCACCTGCGTTTATTTGGAAAACCGGGGCAAAAATGAGGTTTGACACCGGTATTGCCGGGCTGTATAATAGATGCGTGCGTATAGCACTATTTTTGATAGTTACCCTGCTATTTCCGGAAGGAGGGACAACATAGATGAGTGAAATCAAAGTCAGAGAAAACGAGTCCATCGACAGCGCTCTCAGACGGTTTAAGAGACAGACTTCCCGTGACGGCGTCATTAAAGAAGTCCGCAAAAGAGAGCACTACGAGAAGCCCTCTGTCAAGAAAAAGAAGAAATCAGAGGCTGCCCGTAAACGCAAGTATAAATAAGTCTTTGAAACCGGCCGCACGGGGAAAAGTGCGGCCGGTTTTTCATTCCGTTTTCATTAATTTTTCAGAGGTGTTTTCATGAACCGGAACAACCCGTTTCGCCCGTCCCTGTGGCGGACCGCTCTGACCGCTGTGACCGCCGATGACCTCCGGCGTCTCGGCGCCAAAGCCGTGGCGCTTGACGCCGACAACACCTCCAGCCTCGACGGCACCACGGACCCCATTCCCGGCACCCGGGAGTGGATCCGCGGCATGCAGGAGGCCGGATTCCCGGTCATCCTCGTGTCCAACGCCGCCGTGGAGCGCGCGGAAAAACTGGCCGGAAACTACGGCATTCCGGCGGTGCCGCTGGCCGGAAAACCCAGCCCGAAGGGCTGCCGGAAAGCAGCGGAACAGTTCGGCATTGCGCCGTCGGAGCTGGTCATGATCGGCGACCAGATCCAGACGGACATCCTTGGCGCCGGCCTGGCTGGCTGCCCGAGCATTTACGTGGAACCGTACGCGCGGGAACGCCGTATGCCGGTCTACTTCTTCGTCAAGCGCACGCTGGACAAGCTCCTCATCCGCCTGATGAACCTGGACCGTCCGCACACCAACTAGAAAGGACTTCATCCTATGAATATCCGTGAACTCAGCCTGCTGCTCAAACCGGAGCAGGCCGCGCTGGTCCTCGACGAGCAGAGCCGGTTTTACCTGACCGGGTTTGCCGCCTCGGACGGGGCTCTGCTGGTGACCCGGGACGCCAGTTTCTTCTGGACGGACAGCCGCTACATTGAAGCGGCGGAAGCTACCGTCACCGACGCCGCCGTCATTTTGCAGGAGCCGAACCTCTATGCCCAGGCGGAGCCCGTGCTCAAAAAGGCCGGCATTACCGAAATCCTGACGGAGGCCTCCCGGCTCAGCGTCCAGGACCTGAACAACTGGCGCGTGAATCTGCGGGACTACACCTACAACGTATCCAACCACCTGGACCTCATGATCTCGTCCCTGCGGGAGGTCAAACTCCCGGAGGAAGTGGAGAAACTGGACCGTGCACAGCGCATTGCCGAGGCCGGGTTCCGCGCCACGCTGCCCTATATCAAGCCGGGCGCCCGGGAGCGGGACATTGCCAACGAGCTCGAGTACAACATGAAGAAGAACGGGGCCGACGGCATTTCCTTTGAGACCATTGTCGTCTCCGGCGCCAACTCCTCGAAGCCGCACGGCGTCCCCGGGGACAAGTGCGTGGAGGACGGCGACTTCGTCACCATTGACTTCGGCGCCCTGTACGAGGGGTACCACTCGGATACGACCCGCACGGTGGCGGTCGGCCATGTTACGGACGAAATGGCGAAGGTCTATGACATTGTCCTGACGGCTCAGAAAGCGGCTTGTGACGCGCTTCAGCCCGGCCTTGCCGCCGCGGACTATGACAAGGTGGCCCGGGACATTATTACCGAGGCGGGGTATGGCCCGTACTTCGGCCACAGTCTCGGCCACGGGGTCGGCGTGGAAATCCACGAACACCCCTTCTGCGGACCGCGTTCCGGCAGCATTCTGCAGGCCGGCAACGTCGTCACGAGCGAACCGGGCATCTACCTTCCCGGCAGGTTCGGCGTCCGCATTGAGGACATGCTGCTGGTCACGCAGGAGGGCAGCCGGAATTTCTGCCGCCTGCCGAAGGAACTGCTCGTTCTGAAATAAGGACCGCTCATACGCAGCTACTTGAAAAAACAGGGTTCTTCCTTTACAATAGGAACAACTCATTTACTATTAATAGTAATTTTAAAGCAACGACAAGATATCGGAGGTACATTGTTATGATTTCTGCTGGTGACTTTCGGAACGGCATTACGTTTGAAGAGGACGGACAGGTCCTCCAGGTAGTCGAGTTTCAGCATGTAAAACCGGGTAAAGGCGCTGCCTTCGTCCGCACCAAGACCAAAAATGTCATTACCGGTTCCGTCGTCGAGAAGAGCTACAACCCGACGGCCAAGTTCCCGACCGCTTTCATTGAGCGCAAGGACATGGACTACTCGTACAACGACGGAGACCTTTATTATTTCATGGACCCGGAAACGTTTGAAATGACGCCGGTCAACAAAGCAGACCTCCCGGACGCCTTCAAGTTTGTCAAGGAGAACATGGTCTGCAAGATCCTGTCCTACAAGGGCAAAGTCTTCGGCCTGGAGTGCCCGAACTTCGTGGACCTTGAAGTCACCCACACGGAGCCCGGCCTGGCCGGCAACACCGCCACCAACACTCTGAAGCCCGCCACGCTGGAGACCGGCGCGGAAGTCCGCGTCCCGCTCTTCATCAACGAAGGCGAAGTCATTCAGATTGACACCCGTACGGGTGAATATATGGGCCGCACATAATTGGTGCACGCGGACCATTCAGAAGGAGGTTTTCCCCTATGACACTTTCGGAAAAAGTGGCGTATCTCCGCGGTCTGGAAGCCGGCCTGAACCTCAATGCCGAGCGTCCGGAGACCAAGATGTTCAACGCCATCATTGACATCCTCGGCGAAATGGCGTCGTCGGCGGATGAACAGAAGAATTATGTGGAAGAGCTGACCCAGCAGGTGGACGCCATTGACGTCGACCTCAGCGAACTGGAGTCCCTGCTCTTCTCCGAAGAGGACTGGACGGAGCTGGAAGGCGACGACGGTCTCCTGCCTCTGGTCGAGGAGTACGACGAAGAGGACGAATTTGAATTCGACCCGGACGAGGACATGTATGAAGTGGTCTGCCCGAGCTGCGGAGAGGTGCTCTACGTGGACGACGGCATTCTGGAAGAGGGCGGCATTGACTGTCCGAGCTGCGGCGAAAAGCTGGAGTTCGACATTGAAGTGGAAGAGCCCGAAGAAGCCGCTTCGGATGAGCCGAAGGCGGACTGAGAACCACATACCGGCACCGGCGCCTTCGTTGCGCCGGTGTTTTTTTACGGAGGAACCGGACATGGATCTTACGGAAAAGACCATTCGAAAAGCCATTATGTACCGCGGCCGCATTCTGAACGTGCGCTGTGACGACGTCCTGCTGCCGAACGGGCACACATCCGTCCGCGAAGTGGTAGACCACCACGGCGGCGTCTGCATCCTCGCGGTCCGGGACGACGGGAAGATCCTGTTCGTCCGCCAGTTCCGGTACGCCTACGGCGAGCCGGTCCTGGAACTGCCGGCCGGCAAGCTGGAGGCGGGGGAGGACCCGTTTTCCGCCGGCTGCCGGGAACTCCGGGAGGAGACCGGCATGACGGCCTCCGTGTACTACGACCTCGGGGAGGACTACCCGTCCCCGGGCTACACGAACGAAATTATCCACCTCTATGCGGCGGAGGGCCTCTCGGAGGTCGGCCAGGACCTGGACGACGACGAGTTCCTGAACGTGGAGGCTTACACCCTTGACGAGGCGCTGGACATGGTCTATGACGGAACCCTCAAGGACTCGAAAACCCAGATTGCACTGCTGAAATACAGCGCCATGAAGGACCGGGGACTGCTTTGTCCCATGAGCAAGGAGAACGCGGAATGAAACTGGTACTGGCATCCGGCTCCCCGCGGCGCCGGGAACTGCTGACGGAATACGGCTACGACTTTTCGGTCCGCACCGGCGGGTTTGACGAGAGCCGGGTCTCCCTGGAAGACCCCGCCGCCGGCGTGGCCGAACTGGCGCTCGGCAAGGCCGAAGCGGCCCGGGAAACGCTCCGCGCGGAAGGCGTCCAAACGGATGACTTGCTCTTCCTCGGGTCCGACACCGTGGTCGTGAAAAACGGCCTGGTTCTGGGAAAACCGGAGGATGAGGCGGACGCGTTCCGCATGCTCCGCGCGCTCTCCGGACAGACCCATCAGGTGGTCACCGGCGTGGCGCTCCTGCACCCGGACGGGGACGAGACCTTCACCGTCACCACGGACGTGGAGTTTTACGACCTGTCCGACGAGGAAATCCGGGACTACATTGCCACGGGAGAACCCCTGGACAAGGCCGGGGCGTACGGCATCCAGGGCCTGGGCGGCGTGCTCGTCCGCAGCATTCACGGGGACTACTACACGGTCGTCGGACTGCCGCTGGCGGAAGTCGTACGGCGGCTCCGGAACTACGGCATCCGGCCGGGTTCGTTTACAAAAAATTCAACTTCGGTTTAATTTGTGGTATTATATCCTTCCCCTTATAGTTTTATTATTATTAGTACTGACTTTATCTCCCATTTGAAAGGAGTCAAAATACAATGTTATTCACACAGGATATCGGCATTGACCTCGGCACGGCGAATACGCTCGTATTCGTCAAGGGCAAGGGCATTGTCATCCGGGAACCCTCCGTGGTTGCCGTTGACGTCCGCTCCACGCCGAACAAGGTCGTTGCCGTCGGCAGTGAGGCCAAGGAAATGATCGGCCGGACGCCCGGTTCCATTACCGCGGTCCGCCCGCTCAAAGACGGCGTCATTGCGGACTTTGACATTACGTCCGACATGCTCAAGGAGTTCATCCGCCGCGCCATGAGCAGCTCTCCGCTGAACAAGGCCCGCGTCATGATCTGCATTCCGTCGGGCGTCACCGAAGTGGAGCGCCGCGCCGTCCATGACGCCGCCCGCAGCGCCGGTGCCCGTCAGGTCAGCCTCATTGAAGAGCCCATGGCAGCCGCCATCGGCGCCGGACTTCCCGTGGCGGAAGCCACCGGCAGCATGGTCGTTGACATCGGCGGCGGCACCTCCGAAGTGGCCGTCATTTCGCTGGGTGACATTGTGACATCCTGTTCCGCCCGGGTGGCCGGTGACAGCTTCGACGAAGCCATCATTGCCTACATCAAACGGAAATACAACCTTCTGGTCGGTGAGCGCACCGCCGAAGACATCAAGATCAAAATTGGTTCGGCCTACCCGTACGAGGGCGAAGGCGCCATTGACGTCAAGGGCCGCAACCTCATTGACGGACTTCCGAAGAACATTGAAGTGTCGTCCGAAGAAATCCGGGAAGCGCTGGCCGACAGCGTCAACCAGATCCTCGACGCCATCCGCTCTACGCTGGAGAAGACGCCGCCGGAACTGGCCGCTGACATTATTGACCAGGGCATCATGCTCACCGGAGGCGGCGCACTCCTCCGGGGTCTGGACCGCCTGGTCTCCGCGGAGACCAAAATGCCGGTCCACGTGGCCGAGAATCCGCTCGACTGTGTCGTGGACGGCACCGGCGTCTGTCTGGAAAATGACATGCTGAGCCTGACCAGTACCAAAAATTACGACGAGTAATGACGAAAAGGGACTTTCGAAAAAGTCCCTTTTCCCTATGAAATCCGCAAACGACAGTGGGGAATGTTATGCGACGCTTTTTACAGAGCATCTGGTTTAAAATACTGGCCGTACTGCTGGTCATACTAATTGCCCTGACCGTGGTGGCCGGGGTCATCGGCAGCCGCAGCTCGCCGCTGACCGCCGTGACGGGAACCGTCACCGAGCCGCTGGCCTATGCGGTCACGGTCGTGGGAAAGGGCTTCCGGCAAATAGGCCTGTTCCTCAAACGTCCCTCGGACTACGAGAAACAGATCAAGGAACTGCAGGGCCAGGTCACCGAGTACCAGAAGGAACTGGCGGACTACGAGTCCACGAAGGAACGGCTGAACCTGTACGAGGATTTCCTGGACATTAAACGGGAAAACAAGGACTATCAGGTAACGGCTGCCACCGTCATCGGCAAGGACGCCTCTCACAACTATGCCACCTTCATCCTGAACAAGGGCACGCTGTCCAACATCCGGGTCAACGACCCGGTCATCTGCGGACAGGGCCAGCTGGTCGGCGTCGTGACGAAGACCGCGCCCACGTACTGTGTGGTCTCCACGCTTCTGGACCCGACCATCAGCGTCAGCGCCTATGACATCCGGACCCGGGAGAACGGCTACATTACCAACACGTCGAAACTGGCGGCCAAAGGCTACTGCCGCATGTCCGGCCTGGACCGGGCCACGGCCGTGTCCAAGGGCGGCATTGTGACGACGGCCGGCGTCGGCGGCATTTACCCGCGGGACCTCATCATCGGGACCGTCCGGGACGTCCGCAACGACGACCACGACATCTCCGCCTACGCGGTGGTCAAACCCAACGTGGCCATTGCTGAGGTCAACGAAGTGCTGGTCATTACCTCGTTCAAGGGACAGGGCATCTCCGTGACCGGCGGCACCGACGCCGAGGGAGAAGACGCTACATCGCCCGATGTCCAGGAGAGCACCGAAGAGGACAAGGACAACAGTTCTTCCAGCTCGGCAGCCTCCACGTCGCAGCGCGTCACCACGAGCCGCCGTGCCACCACTTTCTCCAGCACCACGGCGGAGCCCACCACCCCGCGTTCCACCACAGCGGCGCCGTCCGACGGCACGCCGGTGGACCCGGACGACGAATAAGAAAAGAACAGAGACGGAACAGAAAGAGAGGTGAACACATGGCCGTCCGAATTCCCATCGGCGAGACCGGGCAGAAGCGCCCGCGCCGGCACCTGACCCAGGATCAGAAGTACACGTACAGCATGCGGGCGTTCTTCGTGTTCCTCATTCTGGTTGCCGGACTCTTACAGAATACCCCGCACTGCTTCCCGACCATTATGGGAGTCCATGCCTATCTGCTGCTCCCGTTGGCCGTCTGCATTGCCATGTTTGAAAAAGGCCTCTACGGGGTCATCCTGTCCGTGTTTGCCGGGACCCTGTGGGACGTCAGCACCGCGGCGCTGGACGGGTTCCACGCCGTCTTTTTCCTGCTGGCCGCAGGCCTCATCTTTGCACTCATGAATTACCTCATGCGGAACAACCTGGTCACGGCGCTCCTGCTGTCGGCCGGGGTCATTCTGCTCTATACGATGGTCCACTGGCTTGTGTTCAACGTGCTGCGCGGGACCGGGGACGTCTTCTGGCGGCTGGCCCGCTACGACCTCCCGGCCGCCGGCTATTCGTTCCTGTTCACGCCGGTGTTTTACCCCATCATCCGCAGCGTCCTCAAGAAACTGCGGGCGAAGTATCCGCGGCACCCGGCGCCGACGGTCTTATAAGGAGGCGCGCGTATGGAAATGAACAAAAAACGCGGTGTCCTGTTCGCCGCCATAGCCGCCCTCCTCATTGCGGGCATTGTCGGGGTGCTCATCTGGGCGTCCCTCGTCAGCGACGCCAACGCGGGCAACGTCAGCGCCTATACCACCGTGGTCGGCGCCGCCCGGGGCGAAATCCTCGACCGCAACGGGGCTCCGCTCGTCACCAACCGGCAGGGGCACTCCATTACGTTCAACGCGGTGTCCTTCCCGTCGTCGGAGGAGCAGGACCAGCGCAACGACGAAATCATTTCGCTCATCCAGCTCTGCGAAGCGAACAAAGTGGACTACATCCACAACCTGCCCATTAAACTGACCAAAAAAGGCGGATACGCCTTTACGAAGAAGAAGGGGGACGCAGCCTATATTGAATGGCTCAAGTCCCCGGACATGCTGGACCTCAACGCCTACGCCTCGGCGGCCGACTGCATGAAGGCCATGGTCAAGAAGTTCGAGCTCCAGCCCTACTCCAAAGAGGACGCGCTGAAAATTGCCGCCGTCCGCGCGGAGATGATCCGCAACACCTTCAACGTCACCTATCCGTACACGTTTGCGGAGGATGTTCCGACCGAGCTCATTACCATCATCATGGAGAACAAAGCGTTCTACCGCGGGGTGGAGGACACGGTCGTGGCCTACCGGGAGTACCCGGACGGAACCCTGGCCCCGCACATCCTCGGACGCGTGGCAGGCATTACGGAAGAAACCTACAAGGAAGAGACCGAGAAACTGGATGCCCGCCTCAAGAAGGCGAAGACGTCCGCCGAGACCGAAGACCTCGAGCGCAACGCCTACACCATCCATGACGACTACGGCAGCTTCGGCCTGGAGAACTCCCTGGAGTCCTACCTCCGCGGCCGGAACGGCGAAAAGTCCGTCACCATTGACGCGGACGGCAAGACCAGCGAAGTCTACACCGTCAACCCGGAACAGGGCAACAGCGTCATCCTGACCATAGACAAGGAACTGCAGGCGGTGGCCCAGGCCTCGCTGAAAGACCGCGTAGACACCCTGAACGTTTCCTCAGACCGCCAGTGTGCGGCCGCGGTCGTCGTCCAGAACGTCAACACCGGGGAAATCCTCGCCTGCGCCACCTACCCGTCCTACGACAACAACAAGTGGGCGGAGGACTACAGCGACTGGGCGCAGGACGACAATGCCCCGCTCTGGAACCGTGCGGTCAACAGTACGTACGAACCCGGTTCCACCTTCAAACCCTGTGTGGCCATTGCCGCGCTGGAGACCGGGACCATTGACAAGAAGTGGACCTGGACCTGCAACGGCGCCTACACCTACTACAGCGACCACACCTTCTGGTGCGCACACCACGTGGCCCACGGCCGCAACAACGTGACCGGCGCCATCAACCAGTCCTGCAACTGCTTCTTCTACGAGACCGGCCGGCAGCTCGGCATTGCCAAAATTGACGAGTGGGCCAACAACTTCGGCTTCGGCCAGAAGACCGGCGTGGAAATTCCGGAAGCGGTCGGTGTCATCTCCAGCCCGGAAGAGCGGGAGGCCAACGGCGGCATCTGGTACGCCGGTGACACCATTACCACCGCCATCGGCGAATCCGACAACCAGTTCACGTTGCTCCAGATGTGCAACTACGTGGCCACCATTGCCAACGGCGGCACCCGGTACGTCCCGCACTTCGTCCGGGAAATCAAGTCGTCCGACTACGACAAGACCGTTCTCATCAAGCAGCCGCAGATTGCCCAGCAGCTGAACATTAAGCAGTCCAATCTGGACCTGGTCCGCGAAGGCATGCTGCAGGTCGGCACCATCGGCTTCTGTAAGAAAGCCTTTTCGGGACTGCCGGTCCAGGCGGCCGCCAAGACCGGTACCTCGGACGTCGTCAAGATCATCGACGGCAAACAGGTGGAAGGCAACAATGGTTTCCTCGTCACCTATGCGCCGTATGAAAACCCGGAAATTGCCATTGCCGTCTGCGTGGAAACCGCCGACTCCGGTGCGCTGACCGCGGTGGTTGCCGCCGACATCTACGAATACTATTTCTCTCCGAAACAGCTGCAGACCACGCAGGACTACGGAGAGCTGCTCGGATAAGAGGAGGGAGCTTATGGCCGAAGGAACGGGCGGAAAAGCCCGCAAGATCCTGTTTACGTCCGGAAAGGGCGGCGTCGGGAAATCCACGCTCGCCAGCGCCTTTGCCAAGATCCTGTCCGCGCGCGGCGAACGCGTGCTCCTCATTGACTTTGACATTTCCCTTCGGACCCTCGACATTATGCTGGGCCTCGGGGACCTGGTCCTCTACGACTGGAACGACGTTCTGCAGGACCGCTGTGACCCGGACGCCGCTGTTGTCACCAACGGCTCCGGCCCGGAACTGCTTCCGGCCCCGCTGTCGGCGCGCCTGGTCACGCCCGCCCAGATCCGCAATCTGGTCAAGCGGTACGAAGCGGCCTATGACACCATTATCCTCGACAGCCCCGCGGGCGTCGGGCGCGGCTTCCATGCCGCCATGACCCCGGCGGACTTTGCCCTGGTCATCTCCACGCCGGACAAAGTCAGCGTCCGCAGCGCGGCGGTGGCCGCCGAAAAGCTGGCCAAACGCGGCGTACCGGCCCGGGTGCTCATCAACCGGTTCTCCAAGAAGGACCTCGGCGAAGCCGGCCGGCTGAACATTGACGACGTCATTGACTCCACCGGCTTACAGCTGCAGGGAGTCATTCCGGAAGACCCGTCCCTGGCGGATGCGGCCCTCTCCGGCGGCCCGGTGGACCTGCGCCGCCGCGGTGCCAAAGCCATTGACCGCGTCCTCCGCCGGCTGGACGGAGAACGGGTCCCGCTGAAACTGTAATTGCCCGAAACCATTCCGGACCGTTCCCCAAAACTGACAGGGAAACGGCGCGTGTCTGGAATCTTTTTGTCAGTTTTTTACAAAGGAGTCCTTGTGTGCCCCTTGACTTTATGGTAAAATATACTGTAATTAGGGGGGCAGCGCTCCCGGTAAGACCCCATTCACAAGGAGGAAGACATCTGTGAATATTGCGTTGATTGCTCATGACGTCAAAAAAGAGCTGATGACCCAGTTCTGCATTGCCTATGTCGGAACGCTCAGCAAACACAGCATCTGCGCTACCGGAACCACCGGAAAAATTGTTTCCGAGGCCTCCGGTCTGAATATCCAGTGCTTCCTGGCCGGCGAGCAGGGCGGAGAGCAGCAGATTGCCTCCCGCGTCGCCTGCAACGAAATTGACCTGCTCCTCATGTTCGGCGACCCGCTGAACCCGCGGCCCATGGACCCCATTGAAGCCGATCTTCTCCGGCTCTGCAACGTCCACAACGTCCCGGTGGCCACGAACATTGCCACGGCGGAGGCCCTCATCCACGCCCTGGAGCGCGGCGACCTCGACTGGCGTGACATTGTCAACCCGAAGGACAAGCCCGCCCCCGCCCCTGAAGAGCCTGTGGTCTGAAAAAGATGGCCGAAGCTCTTTACAAACAAGTATGAAAGAGTAAGATAGAAGCCTGATTCCGTTTCCCGCGTGCCGTGGGACGCGGTTCAGGCTTTTTCCATACCACACAACAACCGACAGGAGGACCGCAGCATGAAGCTGAGAAAGACGAAGATTGTAGCCACCATCGGCCCGGCCAGCGAAGACCGGGACACCCTCAGAAAAATGTTCGAGGCCGGCGCCAACGTCTGCCGCCTCAACTTTTCCCACGGCACCCACGAGTACCACCAGAGTCTGATTGACAGCATCAAGGCGGTCCGGGAGGACATGCACCTTCCCATTCCCATCATGCTGGACACCAAGGGCCCCGAATACCGCATCAAAACCTTCCAAGACGGCAAAGTGACCGTCAAAGAAGGGGACCGTTTCACCTTCACCACGGGCGATTCAGCCGGAGACGAAACCAAAGTGTCCGTCACCTATAAGAACCTGGCGGAAGACCTGAATGCCGGGGACGTCATCCTCGTCAACAACGGTCTCGTGAAGTTCGAGGTGGAGGACATTGCCGGGACGGATGTCATCTGCCGGGTCGTCACCGGCGGAGAGCTCTCCGACCAGAAGAGCATGAGCTTCCCGAACAAGGTCATGAGCGACGAATTCCTGAGCGCCGCGGACCGGGACGACCTGCTCTTCGGAATCCGCAACGGCATTGACTTTGTGGCCGCCTCGTTCGTCTCCTGCAAACAGGACATGGAGGACCTGCGCACGTTCCTCGACGAGAACGGCGGGAAGGACATTGAAATTATTGCCAAAATTGAGAACCAGTCCGGCGTGGACAACATTGACGAAATCTGCGAGCTGGCCGACGGCATTATGGTGGCGCGCGGCGACCTCGGCGTGGAAATTCCGTTCTTCGAGGTGCCGTCCGTCCAGAAATACCTTATTGACCGCTGCCGCCTGCTCGGCCGCAGGGTCATTACCGCCACGGAAATGCTGGAATCCATGATCCAGAACCCGCGGCCCACCCGCGCGGAAATCTCCGACGTTGCCAACGCGGTCTACGACGGCTCCTCCGCCATCATGCTCTCCGGCGAGACCGCCGCGGGCAAGTACCCGGTGGAGGCCATTGAGGCCATGGCGGCGGCCGCGCTCTTCACGGAGCAGAACATTGACTATGACCAGTGGCTTGCCAACTCGCGCTTCCGCATCCAGAACAACCTGGACGCCATTTCCCACGCGGTCTGTTCCATGGCGTCCGACGTCTCGGCCAAGGCCATTGTCGTCAACTCCATGTCCGGCCAGACCGCCCGCATGGTCAGCCGCTTCCGCGCCCCCATTACCATTGTCGGCCGCACCACGGACGAGGCCGTCTGGCGCAAGCTGAACCTCAGCTGGGGCGTCCTGCCGCTCCTGACGGAGGAGTTCGACTCGCTGGAAGTCATGTTCTACAACTCTCTCAAGATTACGGCGGAGCTGCTGGACTTAAAGAAGGGCGACAACGTCGTCATGACCGGCGGCAGCCAGACCGGCGTCAAGGGCAGCACCAACACCATCAAAGTGGCCACGGTCTGACGCCCGGAAAATTGCAAAAGCGCAGGCCCTGTATTATAATCTAAAGGTTATAAGATACAAATAAATGGCCGCATCGCGACCGAACACGGAGGAATTCATGGCACTCGTTACCAAGGGCATCAAAGGCACACAGGACACGCTTCCGGGGGAGAGTTACAAAATCCGCTTCCTGGAGGCCACCATTGCGGAAATTGCGGATAATTACGGGTTCAAGGAAATCCGCACCCCGGTCTTCGAACACACGGAACTCTTCAGCCGCTCCGTCGGTGACACGACCGACGTCGTGCAGAAGGAAATGTACACGTTCGACGACAAGGGCGGCCGCTCCATTACCCTGCGCCCCGAGGGCACAGCCGGTGCGGTTCGCGCCTACCTGGAACACGGCCTCTTCAACGAGCCGGCGCCGCAGAAGCTCTACTACTTCACGTCCTGCTACCGGTACGAGAAACCCCAGGCCGGACGCCTCCGGGAATTCCACCAGTTCGGCGTGGAGTGCTTCGGCACCGAAAACCCCATCCAGGACGCGGAGCTCATTGCCCTGGCCCACGAACTCTTCGACTTCCTCGGGGTCCGGGACCTGGAACTCCGCCTGAACTCCATCGGCTGCCCAAAGTGCCGGCCTCTGTACCAGAACGCGCTGCACGACTACTTCGCCGCGCATATGGACACCCTCTCGGAGACCTCGAAAGAGCGCCTCGAACGCAACCCCATGCGCATCCTCGACAGCAAGGACCCGGACGACGCGGCCCTGGTCCCGGATGCCCCGGTCGTTCTCGACTACCTCTGTGACGAGTGCCGGGAGCACTTTGAAAAGGTCAAGGCGTTCCTGTCCGCCATGGACATTCCGTTTACGGTGGACGCCGGCATTGTCCGCGGCCTGGACTACTACACCAAGACCGTGTTCGAATTCGTTTCGGACCAGATCGGCGCCCAGGGCACGGTCCTCGGCGGCGGCCGCTACGACGGCCTCTGTGAGGAGCTCGGCGGCAAGAACATTCCGGCGCTCGGCTTTGCCATGGGCATGGAACGGCTCCGTCTCCTCATGGACGCGCAGGGCATTGACATTCCGCCGGAGGAGCCGGTCACCCTGTACCTGGCCCCGGCCGGAGACGCGGCGGCGCTCAAGGCGGCCACCATTGCCCAAGCCCTCCGCATGGAAGGCTGCTCCTGTCTCTTTGACACGGTCGGCCGCTCCATCAAGGCACAGATGAAATACGCCAACAAGATCGGCGCCGCATTCGTTGCCGTCATCGGCGACAACGAACTGGAGAGCAAGGAAGTCCAGCTGAAGTTCATGAAGACGGGGGAGACCACGGCGGTCTCGCTCGACACCTTCGTGGAGGAATTCGGCACCCTTGCCATTCAGCAGGAAGTGGCCGCGCTCTCGGACGAGCTCGGCAGCGACACTCTCTCGGACCTGGATCTGAAAGCAATACTGGAAGGAAGCAACTGATATGGACAGAATGAACGGGCTCAAACGGACCCAATACTGCAATGACTTCGACATGACCAAGGTCGGCACGGAAGCCGTCGTCTGCGGATGGGCGGCCAAGCGCCGGAACCTCGGTTCCTTAATCTTCGTCGACCTCCGGGACCGCACCGGCATTGTCCAGCTCGCCTTCGACGAGGATACGACGGATCCGGCGCTCTTTGAGAAGGCCGGCACCATCCGGAGCGAATACGTGCTGATGGCCAAAGGCACGGTCCGCGAGCGCTCCTCCAAGAACAAAGACATTCCGACCGGCGACATTGAGCTCTTCGTCACGGATCTCCGCATCCTCGGCAAAAGCGAGACCCCGCCGTTTGAAATTACCGACGACTGCAACACGGGCGAACTGACCCGTCTCAAATACCGGTATCTGGACCTCCGCCGGCCGGCGCTGCAGCAGAACATCCTCATGCGCCATAAGCTGACGAAGGTGACCCGGGACTTCTTTGACGAGAACGGGTTCGTTGAAATTGAGACACCCATGATGATCAAATCCACGCCGGAGGGCGCCCGGGATTTCCTGGTCCCGAGCCGACTGCACAAGGGCGAATTCTACGCCCTTCCGCAGTCCCCGCAGCTCTACAAGCAGCTGTCCATGGTGGCCGGATTCGACCGCTACATGCAGGTGGCCCGGTGCTTCCGGGACGAGGACCTGCGGGCGGACCGCCAGCCGGAGTTCACTCAGATTGACGTGGAAATGTCCTTCGTGGAAATGGAGGACGTCCTCACCATCGGCGAGCAGTACATGAAGCGCGTCTTCAAAGAAATCCTGGACATTGACCTGCCCCTGCCGCTGCCGCGCCTGACCTTCCAGGAGTCCATGGAGCGCTTCGGCACCGACAAACCGGACACCCGGTACGGCATGGAAATCTACGACCTGTCCGACACCGTCAAAGGCTGCGGCTTCGGCGTCTTTGAATCCGCCCTGGAGGGCGGCAGTGTCCGCGCCATCACCGCCAAGGGCGGTGCGGCCGCGGTGTCCAAGAAGGGCATTAAGAAACTGACCGAAGAGGCCAAAGGCATCGGCGCCAAGGGCCTTGCCTGGATCCGCCTGGACGACGAGGGCCTCACGTCCTCCTTTGACAAGTTCGTTCCGGCAGAGACGCTGGCGGCCATGGCGGAATGCGGCGGCATGGAACAGGGTGACCTCGCCCTCATCATTGCCGACACCAACAACAAGCACGTTTTGTCCATCCTCGGCGCCCTGCGCCAGACCATGGCGAAGAAGCTGGACCTCATTCCGGAGGGTGTCTACAACCTCCTCTGGATTGTGGAAATGCCCTTCTTCGAGTACGACGAGGAACTCGGCGAGTGGGTCGCCATGCACCATCCGTTCACGGCCCCCATGGACGAGTGCCTCGACTATCTGGAGTCCGACAAGGGCAATGTCCGCGCCCAGTCCTATGATATGGTGCTCAACGGCATTGAACTGTCCTCCGGCTCCATCCGGATTACGGACCCGGTTCTCCAGAGCCGGATCTTCGACCTCCTCGGCCTCACCGAGGAAGAGAGCCAGATGAAATTCGGTTTCCTGCTGGATGCGTTCCGGTACGGAGCCCCGCCGCACGGCGGATTCGGTCTCGGGCTGGACCGCCTGTGCATGCAGCTGCTCGAAGCGGACACCCTGCGCGATGTAGTTGCCTATCCGAAAATCAAAGATGCGTCCGAACCCATGACGAATTGCCCGTCTGCGGTCGACAGCGAACAGCTGACCGACCTGGGCATTGCAGTACTTCGAGAGGAAGAAGAATCATGAAAACCCGCCGCACACTGCTGAGTCTGCTTCTTGCCCTTGCCCTGACGCTGTCCGTCTCCCTGACGGCGGCGGCCGCGCCGGATGCCAAAGGCTATGAGGCCGTGACCTATTCGGACGGCCACACGGTCCTGCTCCACAACGGGACCCAGGCCGCAAACTACACCGGGGCCTACGAGGCGCCGGACGGCACCACCTGGTACTTTGAAAACGGCATTGCGCCCACCGGTACGGATATCCGATGGCTGACCAGCAAGAACGAGCAGAACTGGTGGTACCTGAACAACGGAAAAGTGGACCGTACGCACACCGGCGTGGACCATAACGCGGCCGGCTGGTGGCGTGTGGAAAACGGAAAAGTCAACTTCAATTTCAAGGGTGTGGCCAAAAACGCGGCCGGCCACTGGTACCTCACCGGCGGCAAGGTCGACTTCAACCACACCGGCGTGGAATACGGCGACGGCGCCTGGTGGCGCATTAAGAACGGCAAGGCCGACGAGTCCTACAACGGCATTGCCAAAAACGACGCCGGTTACTGGGTCATCCAGAACGGCAACGTCAATTTCAAGTTCACCGGATTGTTCTTCAACAAAGCGGACGGTTACTGGTGGTACGCCAAAGGCGGCAAGGTCCTGCTGGACTACAACGGCGTGGAACACAACGACGCCGGCTGGTGGGCCGTCCGGAACGGCAAAGTGGACTTCAAGTTCAACGGCGCGGCGGAGAATGCCGCCGGCTGGTGGCTCATTGAGAACGGCAAGGTCAACTTCAATTACACCGGTGCCCGGTATGTGACGGTCAAAAATGTCACCGCCTGGTGGCGGATTGAGAACGGCAAGATCAACCAGACCTTCAACGGCCTTGCGTCCAACGAGGCCGGCTGGTGGTTTTTCAAGGAAGGCAAGGTGGACTTCTCGTACACCGGCCTCTGCCGGAACCAGGCCGGAATCTGGTACATCAACAAGGGCAAGGTGGACTTCACCTACAATGCCACGGTCAAGGCCACGGACGGCAAGACCTATACCATCAAGAACGGCAAGGTCGTGACGGATCCCGCCGGGAATCCGACGTCGGGAACGGCGTCAAATACGTCCTCGAACAGCACGGCCAAGCGGTAACGCGGCGGCCGGAAGCCACAACAGACAGGAGCATTTGCGGCACGGGTTGTGCACAAATGCTCCTTTTTTCTTGCATTTTTTGTGAAAACCCTATATAATAACCGAAATGTAATATTTGTAATTTCTTTGTAATTTCTTATACATCATCAACGGAGGAAATGAATGAAGCATTGGACAAAACTTTTTTGTGCGGTCCTGACGGTGAGCCTTCTGCTGCTGACGCTGCTGGTTCCCGCGTCGGCCGCCACCTTTGAAAACGAAGAAGAGGTCTTCGAATATCTCACCACGGAAATGAACCTGAACAATGCGGCCGCCTGCGGAGTCATGGCGAATATTGATCAGGAATCCGGGTTCCGGCCGACCGCCGGCACCTGGTCCAGCTACGGCCTCTGCCAGTGGAGCGGCACCCGCGCGGATGCGCTCCGGAGCTACTGCTCCCGCAACGGCTACAACGTTGACACGGTCCAGGGCCAGATGCACTTCCTGCAGTATGACCTGGAACACGACGACACGACCGGCACGCTGAACTACCTGCGCAGCGTTCCGAACACCGACCAGGGCGCCTACGACGCCGCCTATTATTTCTGCTACAACTTCGAACGGCCGTCCAACAAGGCAAGCCGCTCCGCGTACCGCGGCGACCTTGCCCGCAACACCTACTGGCCGGAGTACGGCGGACGCGCGCCGAAACAGGCTGAGACGCTGGTTCCGGACGCCAACGGGAACTGGTACGCCTATCTGGGTGACACGTTCCTCAGCGACTACATCGGGTTCATTACCAACGCCGCCGGCACCTGGCGCGTGGAGTATGGAAAGGTTATTTTCGGCATTACCAGTGTCCTCAACGGCATTGCCAAAGGCATTGACGGATGGTGGTATGTGGAAAACGGTAAAATAAATTATAACTTCACCGGAATCCGGGCCAATCAGGCCGGGTCCTGGCGAATTGAAAAGGGTAAAGTCAACTTCCGCTGCAACGAAGTCGTCTGGGACGGCGCGGAGTGGCGGTACTGCCGCAACGGCAAAGTGGACTACAACTACTCCGGCGTGGCGCCGAACGCCGCCGGCTGGTGGCGCATGGAGAACGGCAAGGTCAACTTTGGTTACAACGGCCTTGCGCCCAATGATGCCGGCTGGTGGTACCTGAAGAACGGCAAAGTGGACTTCGGCTTCACCGGCCTCTGCACCAATTTTGCCGGGACCTGGTACGTCAGGGACGGCAAGGTCCGGTTTGACCGCAGCGGCACCTACCGCATCAACGGCCGGACCGTTCAGCTCTCCGGCGGCAAAGTCGTCGGCTGACCCCGCGGCTTCGCACAGCCCCCGCGGCCCCCTCTCAACGAAACGGACCTTTCCGCCTGCGCGGAAAGGTCTCTTTTTGTTCACGATGAGGTCATGTTATCCTCATACTTATTGTGGTACAATAAACAACAGCTTTCAATTATAAAGGAGCAATGCCTTATGAAACAGGAAACCAAATGCATTCAGGCAGGCTATGAGCCGAAGAACGGCGAAAGCCGCATGATCCCTATTATCCAGAGTACGACCTTCAAGTACGACTCGAGTGAGGACATGGGCAAGCTGTTCGACCTGGAGGCATCCGGTTATTTCTATACCCGCCTGCAAAATCCCACCAACGACCTGGTGGCGGCCAAACTGACGGCGCTGGAAGGCGGCACGGCCGGCATGCTGACCTCGTCCGGCCAGGCGGCCAACTTCTTTGCGGTCTTCAACGTTGCCACGGAAGGGGACCACGTCATTGCGTCGTCTTCCATCTACGGCGGCACGTTCAACCTCTTCAACGTGACCATGCGCAAAATGGGCATCGACTTCACGTTCGTGGACCCGGACTGCACCGACGAAGAACTGGAGGCCGCGTTCCAGCCGAACACCAAGTGCGTTTTCGGTGAGACTATTGCCAACCCGGCGCTGACGGTCTTTGACATTGAGCGCTTCGCCAAAAAGGCGCACGAACACGGTGTTCCGCTGATTGTGGACAACACCTTCGCCACGCCCATCAACTGCCGTCCCTTCGAATGGGGCTGTGACATTGTCACGCACTCCACCACCAAGTATCTGGACGGTCATGACGTGGCCGTCGGCGGCGCCATCATTGACTCCGGCAACTTTGACTGGATGGCCCACGCGGACAAGTTCCCGGGCCTCTGCACCCCGGACGAATCCTACCACGGCATTACCTACGCCGAGAAGTTCGGCAAGGAAGGCGCCTTCATTACCAAGGCCACGGCACAGCTCATGCGGGACTTCGGTTCCATCCAGTCCCCGCAGAACGCGTTTTATCTGAACCTCGGCATAGAGTCCCTGGCGGTCCGCATGCCGCGTCACTGTGAAAACGGTCAGAAAGTGGCCGAGTTCCTGGCACAGCATGAGAAAGTTTCCTGGGTCAACTACCCCGGCCTGCCCGGCAACAAGTACTATGACCTGGCACAGAAATACATGCCGAACGGCACCTGCGGCGTCGTCTCCTTCGGCGTCAAGGGCGGCCGGCCCGCGGCCGAGGCCTTCATGAAGGAACTGAAGGTGGCCATGATTGCCACGCATGTGGCGGACGCTCACACCTGTGTCCTTCACCCGGCCTCGTCCACCCACCGTCAGCTGACGGACGAAGAACTGGTCGCGGCCGGCGTCGGCCCGGATCTCATCCGTCTGTCGGTCGGCCTGGAAAACAGCGACGACCTTATTGAAGACCTGAAACAGGCGCTTGCCTGTATCTGAACAGACCGTTCGCGGTCAAATTTAGGGAGGTAATCCTATGAAACAGAAGCTTTGGAACAGCCCGGTCATCCGCATCCTGTCCGCCCTCATGGCGCTGGCCCTGATGGTCGGCACCCTGGCGGCCTGCCACAAGAACCAGACCGAGGAGCCCACGAAGGAAGACGTGAAGACCATCATTTTCCCGGCAAACTACTACAAGTATTTTGACTACAAGCCGTCCGAAGACGCCGATGCCATCAAGGAACTCGGCAAGGACTACTACACCAAGGTCACCAAGAAAGGCGACCAGCTTCAGATTGAGGCCACCAGCGCCCAGATCCGCAAGCTCATTGCCCGCAACAACTACTACTGCAGCGAACTGCAGACCACGTTCCTCGGTGCCGGCGACGGCTACGCCATTACCGGTTCCGACGACTTCAAGACCGTCGAGTTCATTGTGGACGACAAGATGGACGAGAGCCTTCGGGACAACTGCATCTTTGAGGTCCTCAACATCTACGCCATGAACCAGCTGCTCAAGGGCGCCGGCGACAAGTGGAGCGTCAAGGTCACGTTCATCAACAACGAGAACGGCGAAACCGTCAAAACGGTCAACTGCCCGGCGGACGAACTGTCCCTCACCACGGAAGAACTCGCGGCGGAGGCCTGATCCGTTGGCAAACCTGCATCTGCCGTCCGGAAGCGCGCTTCCGGACTACGGCTGGCTCCTGCTGCTCGCGGTTCTGGTCCTGCTCTTCGCCGTGCTTGTGGTGTTCCTGCGCGGACGCCCCCGGCGGCGGATGAAGCGGGCCCTGCGGGACGCGGTCTTTGTGTCCTCGGAGGAGTTTGAACGGGACTGGATCCTGGAGGACGCCCGTTCCGGAGAACCGCAGGGGTACAAGTATCAGCGGTTTCCCGGCTGTTACGTCATCCTCATGTTTGACCGGGAAGTCCGCAACGGCGAGTACACCGGCTACGACGACATCTACATCGGCCAGTCCGTCAATGTGACGCACCGGGTCCACAGCCATTTCACCGGCAAGGGAAACGGGGACGTCTATGCGGACCTGAAGTTCGGCCGTTACGCCTACGTCCAGCTCATTCCCTGTGAACGGGAAGACATGAACGAGCTGGAGCGGGCCCTCATTGAAGAGTTTGACGCCACGGAGTCCTACAACAGCACCCGCGGAGGCGGGACGGACTGGGCGGGACGCCGCCGGCGGCATGCGCTGTTCGGCCGGCACCAATACCACTGAAAAAAGCTGCTTTCCAAACGGAAAGCAGCTTTTTTGGTCTTCGGTTTCGGAACCTGGCCGGCGGTCAACGCTCCAGTTCCTGAAGTTCCCCGAGGAAGAGGTCGTAATAGTCGTCTTCGCCGTCGAGCATGGGGGAGTTCTCTCCTCCGCCGTTGGTGCTGCGGCGCATGGCCGCGTAGGCGTTTTCCCCGTATTCAATGACGTCTATGGCCGAGAGCGGCACACCGGCATGGGTGGCAATCCGGCAGAACCGGACGAGCGAGTCCGGCTGGCTCTGGGTCTGCAGCAGCTGTGCCCGGAGCGCCGGGTCGGTGCGTGCCAGACGCTTGAGTTCTTCGAATGCCTGCGGGACCGTCATGGGAACGCCTCCTCTCCAAATGGGTACCGGAAGTATGGTTCCATTATAACGGGTTGCAGGAACAATAGACAATGAAAAAAAGGGTGTTTGAAATTTCCTGTATGCGTACAGCATGGCTTTGTGATAAGATGACAGTAAGGCAATACTGTAAAAAGATAATACCGGAGTATTTTCAAGGAGGATTATTGTATGAAAAAAGACAAGAGCCACAAGAAGTCGTATCCGTATATCTTTGTGCATGGTATGCTCGGTTTCGGAGACGGCGAAAAGGTCAATGACTATATGCCCTACTGGGGCTTTACGTCCGGCAGCCTGATCAAAATGCTTCGGAAGCAGGGATATGTTGCCTACGGCCCGTCCATCAGCTCGCTGGGCTCGGCCTGGGACCGTGCCTGTGAACTCTATGCACAGCTCGTCGGCGGCACCGTCGACTACGGCAAAGTCCATTCGGCCAAATACGGCCATGAGCGTTATGGCCGCACCTATGACAAGGCGCTTCTCCCGGACTGGGGAAAACTGGACGAACAGGGACGCCTCAACAAGATCCACATCCTCGGCCACAGCTTCGGCGGCGCCACCGTGCGCATGTTCTCCCAGCTGATGGCGCACGGCGCCCAGGAAGAAATTGACGGAACGGATCCGGACGACCTGTCTCCGCTGTTTGCCGGCGGCAAAGGCGACTGGCTGCAGAGCGTGACCACCATTGCCGGCCCGCACAACGGCACCACCGTCATTACTGCCATCGGTATCCTGCTTCCCATTCTGAAGGTCATTACGTACTTCGGATTTGCCGGCTTTATGGGCAACACCGTTGCCAACCAGTACTATGACATGAGCCTGGACCACTGGGGCGTTACTTCGGATCCGCGCGGAAAGCCGGAGTTCAAAAAGTTCTTCCGGTTCGGCAAGATCCTGAAGGTCATGAACACCAAGGACAACCTGTACTACGACCTGTCCCTGGCCGGTGCCCGGGACCTCAACAAATTCTTCGAAATCAACGAGGACGCGTACAACTTCTCCATTTCCACGAGCAACTCCATAGAGACCCGCAACGGAAACCATCGGATGAAGAACTGGACCACATTCCCGCCGTTCATCATGACCGGCAACATGGTCGGCGTCCATCGGTATGACAAGAGCGTTCAGGAGGAACTCGGCGACGAATGGCTCGAGTCCGACGGCTGCTCCAACACCGTTTCGGCCCTGCATCCGGACGACGAGCCGTTCATGAGCTTTTATGATGCAGACGGCAAGTACCAGCGCGGCATCTGGACGGTCATGCCCGTCTATCAGGGCGACCATCTGGACGTGGTCGGCTTCTCCACCAGCAACCTGCTGGCGCCATATAAGTTCCGGAACTACTGGAAGAAGTACTTCCAGCTGCTGGACGACCTGGACTAAGACAAGACAACAATGCGAAAATAGACCCGCTCCGTTCGGAGCGGGTCTTTCCTTGGTCTGTCAGTAATTACAGAGCGCTGGTCTTCTGGCCTTCTTCGCCCATCATGCCAAGGAGTTCGACTTTGCCGTCGACAACTGCCGAGGAAATCTTGATGGAGTCGAAAATGGCAGCTTCAATATCGTCCTCCGTAACACCAAGGGTGTTGTACATGAGGTCGGTGTCGAAGTACAGATGCTCGTCCATGATGTACGGCAGCTGCATGGGATCCATACC
>ONLO01000109.1 GCA_900318715.1 uncultured Eubacteriales bacterium
ATGCCCTTCCCTGCCCGGCGGGTCCGTTTTCGACAAGTTGACGAACCAGTCCCATTCATGGGAGTGACGAAAAAACGGACTAAAAAAGATGCCCCGCACGAAGCGGGGCATCCGGGAGTGCAGATTTACTCAGCAACTGCGGCCTTCAGTTTGGCCAGCTGGTCTTTGAGTTCGGCCGGAACCGTGCTGCCGAGGCTGTCATAGAATTCTTCAATGCCTTCGGCCTCTTCGGCCCAGAGTTTCTTGTCGACGGAGAGCATTTCCTTGAGGGCGTCCATGGAGACTTCGTCTTCCAGGCCTTCGAGGTTAATGTCTTCCGGCTTCGGCAGGAAGCCGATTTCGGTTTCCACTGCGTCAACTTCGCCGGCGCAGCGCTTCAGGATCCAGTCGAGGACACGAAGGTTGTCACCGAAGCCCGGCCACATGAAGTGACCTTCGTCGTCTTTGCGGAACCAGTTGACGTTGAAGAACTTCGGCTGTTTGTCGACGTCGACAGTTTTGCCGATGTCCAGCCAGTGCTGGAAGTAGGTGCCGCAGTCATAACCGATGAACGGACGCATGGCCATGGGGTCGCGGCGGACAACGCCGACGGCGCCGGTGGCAGCGGCCGTGGTCTCAGACGCCATGGACGAACCGATGAAGACGCCGTGGTTCCAGTCTCTTGCCTGGTAGACCAGCGGAGCCAGCTTGGCGCGGCGGCCGCCGAAGACGAACGCTTCGACCGGAACGCCGTCCGGATTCTCATATTCGGAGCTCAGGCACGGGCAGTTGCGGCTCGGTGCGGTAAAGCGGCTGTTCGGGTAAGCGCCCTTTTCCGTGGAGGTCTTGCCGTTCCAGGGCTGTCCCTGCCAGTCAAGGCCGTTCTCCGGTGCGTTGTCGAGGCCTTCCCACCAGATGGTGTTGTCATCCAGGTTCAGGGCAACGTTCGTGAAGATGGTGCCTTCGCGGGTAGCGGCCAGGGCGTTCGGGTTGGATTTCTCGTTGGTTCCCGGGGCAACGCCGAAGAAACCGTACTCGGGGTTCAGGGCATACATGCGGCCGTCCGGGCCTTTGCGGATCCAGGCAATGTCGTCACCGACCGTCCAGAGCTTGTAGCCCTTCTTGCGGTAGACTTCCGGCGGGACCAGCATGGCAAGGTTCGTTTTGCCGCAGGCCGACGGGAAAGCGGCGCAGAGGTATTTAATGTCTCCGTTCGGATACTCGAGGCCGAGGATGAGCATATGCTCTGCCTGCCAGCTCTCGTGGAGGCCGAGGTAAGAGGCAATGCGGAGGGCAAAGCACTTTTTGCCCTGAAGGACGTTTCCGCCGTAGCAGGAGCAGACCGAGTAGATGGTGTTGTCCTGCGGGAACTGGCAGATGTAACGCTTCTCGGGGTCACAGTCACAGGAAGCATGGGTGCCTTTGATCCAGTCTTCGCTGCTGCCGATGGCGTCCAGGACGGGCTGGCCGATGCGGGTCATAATGTCCATGTTGCAGACGACGTAGATGGAGTCCGTGACTTCCAGGCCGTACTTGGAGAACGGGGAGCCGACCGGGCCCATGGAATACGGAATGACGTACATGGTCTTGCCCTTGTAGCTGTCTTTGATGATGCCGTCCAGGAGTTCATAGGTCTCGTCCGGGGCCATCCAGTTGTTGAGGGGGCCGGTCTCCTCACGGGTCGGGGTGCAGATGAAGGTCCGGCCTTCCACACGGGCAACGTCCGAGGGGTCGGTGCGGTGAAGGTAGCAGTCCGGAAGTTTTTCCTCATTGAGTTTGATGAATTCGCCGGTGGAGACCGCTTCGGCTTTCAGGGCCTCGATCTGCTCACGGGAACCGTCAATCCAGACAACTTTGTCGGGGCTTAACAGGGCAACACGGTCTGCGACCCAGTCAAGGATACTTTTGTTGGTGGTAAGATTGTCCATTTGCTTCCATGCTCCTTTTCTGACAATAGTCTCCAGTGAAAACGAATGCCGCAGCCCAGCAGCCGGCTGACTTAAGCGACGGGATACACCGCGATGCATTGATTTTCGGACTGATTTTGGTATGATAATAAAGGTTGCTGCGTGTCATACCTTTTTTACAACAGTAATTATACTAAACTGACAAACGGTTGTCGACCAAAGAACCCGGAAAAAACGCCGTTTTCGCAAAGTCTGTAGAGTTGAACAAGAAACGAACAAAAATGAAAAATTTTTATTGCATTTTTTCACTTTCGCCGTTTATCAAATCCTAGAAAATGAGGCAATTACCATGAAGCTGTCGCTCATCATTCCCTGCTACAACGAAGAGGGCAACATCCTGCCCCTCTTCCGCGCCGTCAACGACGCGTTCGAGGGCCGGGTCTCCGACTACGAATTCGTCTTCGTCAACGACGGGAGCCAGGACCGGACCGGCGCCGTATTGCGCCAGTTAACAGAGGAAACCAGTGTTCCGGTCACCGTGGTCAGTTTCTCCCGGAACTTCGGAAAAGAGGCGGCCATCCTGGCCGGCCTGCGCGCCGCAAGCGGCGGCCTCCTCAGCCTGATTGACGGGGACCTCCAGCAGAACCCCGTGCTGGTTGCCGACATGGCCGACTACCTGGATGCCCATCCGGAATGCGACTGCGTCACCGCGGTGCAGGCGTCCAGAAACGAAAAACCAACCATGGTATTTTTCAAAAAAAGCTTCTACGCCATCATCAATGCCATGACGGATATCCACTTTGAGCCGAACGCCTCGGACTTCCGCACCTTCCGCCGCAGCGTGGCTGACGTCATCTGCGGCCTGCCAGAGCACCAGCGGTTCTCCAAGGGCATCTTCGCCTGGATTGGCTTCAACACCCACTACATTCCCTATTCCGCGGAGGAACGCCTGTCCGGCACGTCCAAGTGGTCGTTCTGGAAACTGTTCCGCTACGCCACGGACGGCATCCTCGCCTACACCGTCAAACCGCTGCGGATTGCCGGGGTGCTGGGAGCAAGCTCCATGGCTGCATCGCTCGGGGCCTGTGCACTTGCGCTCCGCAAAGACGACAAGCACACCCGGGAGAACGGGCTCCTTGCGGCGCTCATCCTGCTCATGGGCGGCCTGCAGCTGACCGCCACCGGCATTCTCGGCGAATATGCGGGCCGGATCTACCTCGAGGGCAAAAACCGGCCGAACTACATTGTGAAAGAGACCTTCACCAACCAAAACGATGAATCATCATAAAAAATATTGAATTTTTATCCCCCTGCGGGGCTTGTGGGCATACCTGGGCGGTGGTACTCTGGGTACAGGCAAGATGCTTCTTCCCAGAGATCTTTCCCAATCCGATTTCCCAACCAATGCCATAAGAAGGCAGAAAAATGCAGCTCTGTTCCCGAGAGCTGCATTTTTGTTTTGTCTATTTTTGTCCGGCTCAGGCGTCGGCAAACGCTTCGCGGATGCGCTCAGCCCGTTTGACGTCCCGCACCTGGCGGTCCAGCGGCATGCCGCTCTCCGCGTTCATGGTGGCGGGCTGCAGGGTAAAGATGAGTTCGTTGACCCGGTCCATGGGGACGTGGATGTCGCCGGAGGCAATGCCGATCTTCACAACGGACACGGCTTCCATGAATTCGTTGAAGCTCATGACCCGCGCGCTCTTGAGCGTTCCGCAGGAGCGCCAGAGCATATCCTGGAACCGCAGGTTTTCCATGAGTTCCTTCCGGGCCTCCCGCTCCTGGTCAATAATGGATTCAGAGAGGGACTTTAAGTTGCTGAGCGCTGCGTCCTCCGAAATGCCCAGGGTCACCGGGTTGGAGAGCGAGTACAGGCTGCCGACCGGGTTCTCCCCTTCCCCGTAGGCGCCGGTCAGGTGAAGGCCGAGCCGGGAAATGTTCGAGGCAAGGGTCTGGATGCGTCCGCGGATGCGGAGCGCCGGCAGCTGCAGCATGACCGATGCCCGCATGGCCGTGCCGATATTGGCCGGGCACTGGGTCAGATACCCGAGTTTCTTGTCAAAGGAGAACAGGAGATGTTCGTCCAGCAGGGAGTCCAGCCGGTCCGCCAGTTCGTAGGCGCGGCTGAGTTCCAGCCCCGGCAGCATGGCCTGGATTTTCAGGTGGTCCTCTTCGCACACCATGAGGCTGAGGCTCTCGTCCGGCGTGGAGATGAAGTGCCGCCCTTCGGCGAAACTGACGAATTCCGGGCTGACCAGGTTGCGCTCCGCCAGGGAAATGGCAACGTCTTTGTCAAGGTCCCCCATGGGGGTGGCAAAGAATTTGTCCGGGAGCTGTTCGTTCAGGACGTCCATGACCTCCCGGGCGATGCAGTCCTTTTCCTCGGACGACAGGTTAATAGTGAAGGCGTGGCCGGACAGGTTCCGGGCCAGGGCAACTTTCGTGCTGACTGCCGTGTCGTTGTCGTTGCCGGAGAGCTGATACCATTTCGTCATTGATGATCCGCTCCCTTCAAGGCATTGATTTCGTCCCGCAGTTCCGCCGCATGTTCAAAGTCCTGCGTGCGGACGGCCTCCTGCAGCTGCGCGGTCAGGTCCCGGATGCGGTCCCGGCGCTCCGTCAGGCTGTCCGCCGAGGTGCTGACCTTGCCGATGTGGCTGGCGCGGCCGTGGATGCGGGTCAGGGATGGTTTGAGTTTGTCGTAGAACGTGTCGTAACAGTCCGCGCAGCCCATCATGCCGGTGCGGACAATGTCGTCAAAGGTAAATCCGCAGGTGGAACAGCGCAAAGGCTCTTCCCCGGCGGCAGGAAGGGACGTTTCCGGGAAGAAACTTCCCAGAATGCTGCTGATATTGAAGCCGAAGCCGGAAAACATGTCGGCGTAGCCGAGGTGGGCCGCACATCCGGTGCACAGGTGCAGCTCGGTGGCCTCCCCGTTGACAATCCGTTTAATGTGGGTCGTTGCTTCGTTTCGGCCGCAGTTCTGACAAAGCATAGGATCCCTCCTGTCCATTTTCGACTATTATTATGTTTCAATTCTCCGAAAAGGTCAACACCTGCTGCACGCAAACGGGCGGCTGCGGACCCCGCGTTTTCCGCGGAAGAATGTCAAAAAAAAGACAAGAACTTTGGTTTAAAAACTGCTTTTCTAATATTGAAATATATAATGAAATCTAATATAATGGTTCCGTCATAACGAGCAGCCGTTTTGGCTGAGGGAGATACATAATAGGGGAATGTTCGGAGTTGTGGCAACGGTGGGTTCCTGAGCAACGGCTTGTGCCGGTGCTTTTTTCATGTTGTAACCATCTTTCTTGCCGCACAGTTTTTCATTATCCACATCAGATTCGCCCGGTATCTTCCGCTGCTGAAGAACCAGGCGGACTTTTTGATGTCCCGGAAGGAACCGTTTCCCATGCAACACGAAACACGGTCCGGACAGCCCTTTGTCCGGAAAGCCGATCTTCTGCTCATTGCCGTTCTGGTGCTGGCCGCAGCCGCCGCGTTCCTGGTGCCGCAGCTTCTGCACCGCGGGGACGGCACACTGACCGCAGAACTCATTGAAAACGGCAAGGTCGTGAAAGTCATTGACCTGAACGCCGTGGAAGAGCCCTACACCATCCCCCTGCAGAGCGGCAGCCACCCCGCCGCGGTCATTGCCGTGGAGCCCGGCTGCATCTACTACTCGCACGCCGACTGCCCGGATCAGGTCTGCGTCCGGACCGGAAAGCTGACCCGCCCCGGCCAGACGGCCGCCTGTGTACCCGGCGGAACCGCCATCCGGCTGTCCGGCAGCGCCGACGACGCTCCTGACGTCGTTGCATACTGACAGGAGGACCATATGACTCCCAAAAGCAAACAGCGGGTCCGTCCTGCCACCCAGCGGGTCGCCCTGCTCGGCATCCTCGGCGCCATGGCGCTGGTGCTTGCCTTTCTGGAAAACCAGATTCCGGCAGTCCCGGGTCTTCCGCCCGGCGCCAAACTGGGACTGGCCAATATTGTCACCATGTTTGCGGCGTACACCATGGGGTTCGGCAGTGCTATGACCATTACGGTCATCAAGGCCCTCTTCGCCGGCACCCGCGGTCTCACCGCATTCTTCATGAGTCTTTCCGGAGGAATCCTGAGCACGCTTATCATGTGTGCCCTCATCCGCATCCGGAACAACCCCTTCGGCATTTTAGGCGTCTCCATCGCCTCCGCCGTCGGGTTCAATGCAGGACAGCTTCTTGTGGCCTGCATCATGTCCGGGACCCCCGCCCTCCTTGCCGGCTACGGTCCCCTGCTCCTGCTCTTCGCCATCCTCACCGGCGCCCTGACCGGAACGGTCCTCCGTCTGGTCCTGCCCGCGCTGGAAAAGCAGGCGGTCCGCTTCCTGCCGGACTCGTTCCGCAAACGGACCGGCAGTGGACACGAGAAGAGCAGTTCTTAAATGTGGTTAATCGACAGAAATTTGCAGCGTTGTGTTTCTGTCTGGTTGATAGAAGGTTAAACCAATTTTTCAGGCAGCCGAAACGGCTGTCAACGAAGGAGTTGAATGAATGGCAACCGAAACAATCAAAGGCGTTCTTAAGCCCGTGACCAAAGGTCATGGCGGAGTCCAGGCAGCTCATCATAAGAACACCTCCGGTCTGCCGGTCGAGCAGTACCCGGTGCCGAAGAGCGTCACCATTCCCCTGAACCAGCACATTGGCGCACCCAATGAACCGCTGGTCAAGGTCGGAGACGAAGTGAAAGTCGGTCAGTGCATTGGCCGCACCGACAAATTCGTCAGCGCTCCCGTGCACGCTTCCGTATCCGGAACCGTTACTGCCGTAAAACCGGTCATGATCGTAAACGGAAACATGGTCAATGCCGTTACCATCGAATCCGATGGCAACATGACAGTGCTCGAGAGTCTTACCCCTCCCGTCATTGCATCCCGCCAGGACTTCCTGAATGCGGTCCGTGAATCCGGACTCATTGGACTGGGCGGCGCTGGTTTCCCGACGCATGTCAAACTCGCCTTCAAAGAAGATGCCGGTGTTGACACCCTGATCATCAACGCTGCAGAGTGTGAACCGTACATCACCGTTGACCACCGCGAAATGCTGGACCGTCCGCTGGACCTCCTCTATGGCATTCAGGCCCTGCGCAAATGGCTCGGCTTCCAGAAGACCTACATTGGCATTGAGGAGAACAAACCCGATGCGTTCAAGGTCCTTCTTGCCGCCATGCAGGAGAGCAAAGAGCTGGGCGACGGAATTGAACTCGTATGCCTCCGGGCCTCGTACCCGCAGGGCGCAGAAAAAGTTCTGATCCAGTCCGTGACCGGCCGTCAGGTTCCTCCCGGAAAACTGCCGTCCGACGTCGGCTGCGTCGTCATGAACGTGGAATCCACCGGTGTCCTCGGACGCTACCTCAAGACCGGCATTCCCATGGTCACCCGCAACCTTACGGTCGACGGTTCCGCCATGAACGGCTCGAAGAACCTGTGCGTCCCCATCGGCACCTTTGCCGATGACGTCATCAACTATGTCGGCGGTTTCAAATCCGCTCCGTACAAAGTTATGTTCGGCGGCCCCATGATGGGCATTGCCATGGTGGACACCCATGTCCCCATTTGCAAGAACAACAACGCCATTACGGCTTTTGCGGAAGGCAAAGTCAAACCGACCCGCGCATGCATCCGCTGCGGACGCTGTGTGGACGCCTGTCCCATGAGCCTTGAGCCGACCAAGATTGAACGGATGGCTCACCTGGCAAACGTCGATGCACTGAACAAGGCCGGCGCCATGGTCTGCATGGAGTGCGGAAGCTGCGCTTATGCATGTCCGTCGGGCCGTCCGCTCGTTCAGTACATGAAACTTGCAAAATCTATTATTCGGGAGGCAGGTGCTAAATAATGAGTGATGTGAAAAAGCTTACTGTCAGCGCATCGCCGCACGTGCGTTCCGCTGAAACAACGTCCCGGATCATGCTGGATGTCGTCATTGCCCTGATTCCCGCGGGAATTGCCGCAACCGTCATCTTTGGCCTCCGTGCCCTGCTGGTTATCCTCGTGTCCGTTGCAGCCTGTGTTCTGGCTGAATTCCTTTCCCGCAAGGCCATGAAGAGAGAGCAGACCATTTCCGACCTGTCGGCTGTGGTCACCGGTCTTCTCCTTGCCTACAACCTTCCGTCCAACATTCCCATCTGGATCGTCATTCTCGGCGCGGTCATTGCCATCGTCGTCGTCAAGCAGATGTTCGGCGGTATTGGACAGAACTTCGTCAACCCGGCGCTTGCCGCCCGTATTATCCTCATGTCTTCGTTCCCGGGCAGAATGTCCGCTTCGGCCTTTGCCGGCCTGAACAACATCGGCTGGGACGTGGACGCCGTCACCGGCGCCACCCCGCTCGGCCTGGTCTCCGTTGCCGGCCATGTTGCAGACGGTGCCCCGACGCTCATGGACCTGTTCCTCGGAACCACCAGCGGCTGCCTCGGTGAGGTTTCCGCACTGGCACTTCTCATTGGTGCCATCTATCTGTTCATCCGTAAGGTCATCAGCCCCATCATTCCGTGCGTCTACGTCGGAACCGTGTTTGTGCTTATGACCATTGCATTCAAATTCGACATGTTCGCCGTGTTCTATGAGATCCTGGCCGGCGGTCTGTTCCTCGGTGCCATCTTCATGGCCACGGACTACACCACCTCCCCCATCACCAAGAAGGGCAAGGTCATCTACGCCGTTTTCCTTGGTCTCATCACCTGCGTCATCCGTCTCTTCGGCAGCCTGCCGGAAGGCGTCTCGTTCTCCATCCTGCTGATGAACATCTTCGTACCGTACATTGAGGACGGCACGGTTGCTCTTCCGTTCGGCACGGTCAAGGAGAAGAAGTCGAAAAAAAAGGACAAGGAGGAAGCTAAAGCATGAGTAAGAAATTAAGTGCCAAAGACATCCTCGTCCCGACCATTACCCTGTTTGCCATTGCGCTGGTATCCACCCTGCTGCTGGCTCTCATGAACAACGTGACCGCCGACCGGATTGCCGCACAGGCCGCTGCTTCCGCAGCCGCTGCCCGTCAGTCCGTTTTCACCGAAGCCGAAAACTTCGTGGAGCAGGAAATGAAAGACGGCACGACCTATTTTGAGGCCACCGACAAAGAGGGAAACGTCCTCGGATACGTCTTCACCACCGGCTACAAAGGCTACGGCGGAAGAGTCGAAGCCACGGTCGGCATTGACAACGACGGCGTCATTACCGGCGTTGTCCCCGGAGACCTCGGCGACGAGACCCCCGGCCTCGGCCAGACGGCCACCAAACCGTCGTTCTTAAAGCAGTTCGTTGGTCAGTCTACTCCTCTGACGGTCGTCAAGAACGCCCCCGGAGAGGCTGAAATCCAGGCTCTGACCAGCGCCACCATTACCTCCACCGCCGTGACGAACGACGTCAACCAGGCACTGGAGCTGTTCAAAACCGTTACGGGAGGTGCTAAATAATGGAAGAGAAGAAAACCTCCCTTGGCCGTGAGCTGACCAAAGGCATTATTGCAGAGAACCCGGTTCTCCGGCTGATCCTCGGCACCTGCCCCGCTCTCGCCATTTCCACCAACCTGGAAAACTCCATCGGCATGGGAATTGCGGCCACCATCGTGCTGGTTCTCTCCAACATTGTAATTTCGACCATCCGCAAATTCATTCCGTCGAAAGTCCGTATTCCCTGCTACATCGTCGTTATTGCCGCGTTCGTTACCATGATCCAGATGGCGGTCAAGGCCTTTGCCCCGTCTTTGGACGCCGCACTCGGCATCTACCTTCCGCTGATCGTTGTTAACTGCATCATCCTCGGCCGTGCCGAGGCGTTCGCCGGCAAAAACCCGGTCGGCCGCTCCGCTCTGGACGGCATCGGCATGGGCATTGGCTTCACCTTTGCTCTGGCCCTGATGTCCATTCTC
>ONLO01000111.1 GCA_900318715.1 uncultured Eubacteriales bacterium
CCACATTCAGCCCCGCGCCGGGCATATCCCGGTCGCCCCGGAAATAGGCCTGGGGAGAATGGCACCAGTCACCCCAATGGGTCTCCTGGGGAACGAATTCATAAAACAGCTTTTCAAACTTCTCCTGCATAAGGGTCGCTCCTTTCGTCTGCATATTTCTTTTATGATATCACTTGTTTGGGTTCGGGAACAAGCCTGCTTACTTCGCCAGGGCGCGGAAGAGGAAGAACACCACGTCGCAGCGGGGGCATTCCACCCCCGGGGCCACGGCGGTCTCCATATCCTCCAGCAGCCCCGCGCCCTGAGCCCAGGCCTCCGCCACCTGATACCAGCCCTCGTTCCCCCGGCCGGTGATCGTGCGGTAGAGGAAGGTGATGATGTGGGCCGTGGAGCAGGTCTGGTTGGGGGTGAAGTGGGTCTTGTCCGTGCCGTTGGTGATGCCCTTCTCCACCGCCCAGAGGACGGGCTTATAGAAGTATTTGCTCTCCGTCACGTCCTCGAAGGGATTATCCGTGCTCTCCGGCTCCGGGCAGCCCATGGCCCGCCAGAGGAAGGTCACCGCCTGGCCCCTCGTCACCGTGTTGAGAGGGCCGAAGTGGCTTTCGTCGATGCCGTTGGTCACCTGGGGATCGGCGTAATAGGCCCACATCACGGCGTCATAGAAGTATGCCGTCTCCGGGACGTCCTCGAAGGGGTTCACCCGTTCCGGCTCGGGCTCCGGCTCGGGTTCGGGCTCCGGTTCCGGCTCGGGCTCCGGCTCCGGCTCGGGTTCGGGCTCCGGTTCCGGTTCCGGAATAGGCTCTGACTCCGTCTCCGGAACGGGCTCCGTCTCCGGATCCTCGGCCTGGCTCAGGTAGTGTTCCATGAGGCCGTTCTTATCCGGGACGTCGTCCTCCGGTTTCGTCTTCTCCACGGGGTCCACGTCCGTGAACTCAATGCCGCCCTCATGGCGGACCCGTCTCTTGCGGGCGCGCAGCGGAAACTTGCTCAGGAAACCGCCGTAGGGCTTCTCCGGTTTGGCCTCCGCCGGAGCGGATGCCTTCTGTATGGGTTCTTCCGCGGAAGGACTCTCCGGGGCGGGTTCTTCCGGAGCGTCGGTCAGCGCGGTTTTGAGCGCAGCAGTCCGGTCGGACTCCGCCTTGCGGATCCGCTCTTCCTCCTCGGCAAGTCTCCGTTCTTCCGAAACCGATGCGCCGCACTCCGGGCAGAAGATGGCATCTTCCGGCAGTTCCTTGCCGCACTGCGGACAAATCATAGTGGATTCCCCCTGTCAGTTCAACATCTGGTAGTACTCTTCCGTATAGTATACCGTATTTTGAATTGGAATGGGATAATAATCTGTAAATATTTTTACAGCTGACGCATCAGGTTGACCATTTCAATGGCGGAGCAGGCAATGTCGTAGCCCTTGTTGCCGGATTTGGCGCCGGCGCGCTGGACGGCCTGTTCCAGGTTCTCGGCGGTCACAATGCCGAAGAGGACCGGGAGTCCGCTCTGCAGCTCGACCTGTGCAATACCCTTGCTGACCTCGTTGCAGACGTAGTCGTAGTGGCTGGTCTCGCCGCGGATGACCGTGCCGAGGCACAGAACGGCGTCGTACTTGCCGGACTCGGCCATGCGTTTGGCCACAACCGGAATTTCAAAGGCGCCCGGGACCCAGGCAAGGTCAATGTTGCTGTCCTTCACGCCGTGGCGCAGCAGGGCGTCTTCGGCGCCGCCGATGAGGCGGGACACGACGAACTCATTGAACCGGGCGGCAACAATACCGACCTTCATATTGGTGGCTACTACTTTTCCTTCAAATGTATTCATGACAAATCCTCCTGTTTCTTATTGTTCTTCCCCGTAATGGGTCATATGGTGCATCCGCTGCTGTTTGGTCAGCAGATATTTCCGGTCGTACTTCTGGGCCTCAATTTCAATGGGCACCCGCTCCAGGATTTCCAGGCCGAACGCGTCGAGTCCGGAAATCTTCTTCGGGTTGTTGGTGAGGAGCCGCAGCTTGCAGGCTCCGAGGTCCCGCAGGATCTGGGCGCCGACGCCGTAGTCCCGGGCATCCGCCGGGAAGCCGAGCGCAAGGTTGGCGTCCACCGTGTCATAGCCCTGCTCCTGCAGCTCATAGGCCTTCAGTTTGTTGAGCAGTCCAATGCCGCGGCCTTCCTGCCGGAGGTACACAATGACGCCTCTGCCCTCTTCGGCCACCTGCTTCATGGCCTGGCGGAGCTGCTCGCCGCAGTCGCAGCGGGCGGAGCCGAACACGTCGCCGGTCAGGCACTCGGAGTGGACGCGGCAGAGCACCGGTTCGCCGTCCGCTACATTGCCCATTGTCAGCGCCACATGGTGGTCGCCGTTGACAATGTTTTTGTAGCCGAGGATCTTGAACTCGCCGAACTCGGTCGGGAGTTTGGCGTCGGCCTCACGGGTCACAATGCTCTCGTGGTTCAGGCGGTACTGAATGAGGTCCTTGATGGTGACCATCGTCAGGTTCCACTGCTTGGCAAATTCGAGCAGTTCGGTCCGGCGCATCATGGTGCCGTCCTCGTTCATAATTTCACAGCACAGGCCGCACGGCTTCAGGCCCGCCAGCCGGGTCAGGTCCACGGTGGCCTCGGTGTGCCCGCTGCGCCGTAAGACGCCGCCCTCTTTGGCCCGCAGCGGGAACATGTGTCCCGGGCGCCGGAAGTCCAGCGGCCGGGCCGCCGGGTCAATGCACTTGCGTGCCGTGTAGCCGCGCTCTTCCGCCGAAATGCCGGTCGTGGTGTCTTTGTGGTCAATGGAGACCGTGAAGGCGGTGGCGTGGTTGTCCGTGTTGTTCTCCACCATCTGAGAGAGGCCGAGCTTGTCGCACAGCTCGCCGCTCATCGGCATGCAGATGAGGCCGCAGGCGTAGCGCGCCATGAAGTTGACGTTCTCGGTGGTGGCGAACTCGGCGGCGCAGATGAGGTCGCCTTCGTTCTCGCGGTCGGGGTCGTCCACCACCAGGATGCACTTGCCGGCCTTCAGGTCTTCCAGGGCCTGTTCAATGGTTCCAAATTCGTTCATCTGGGTCCTCACTTTCTAAAATCCATGTTCCCGCAGGAATTCCATGGTAAATGACTCACTCGTTTCCTTGGGCGATTCCGCTTTTTCCCCACCGAATCCCATCAGTTTCTCCACGTACTTGCCCAAAATATCGCATTCCAGATTCACGGTGTCGCCGGGACCCTTTTCGGAGAAGGCCGTGACCCGGCGGGTGTGCGGAATGAGGGACACGGAGAAGTCCGTGCCGGTGACGGCGGCCACGGTCAGGCTGATGCCGTCTATGGCCACGGAGCCCTTCTCCACAATGTAGCGGAGGAGCTCCGGCCCGGCCGCAACCGTGACCCAGACGGCGTTGCCGTCCTCCCGGAGGCGGGTAATGGTGCCGGTGCCGTCAATGTGGCCGGAGACTATGTGGCCGCCGAAGCGGCCGTTGGCCGGCATGGCCCGTTCCAGGTTCACCCGGCTGCCCGGGTGCAGGCTGCCGAGGGCGCTGCGGTCCAGCGTCTCCGGCATGGCGTCGGCGGTGAAGTAGGTGCTGCCAACATCCGTTGCCGTCAGGCAGACGCCGTTGACCATAATGCTGTCCCCGACCTTGCTTCCTTCCAGCACGGTCCGGCAGCCAATGGTCAGCACGCACGAGGCGGCGCCCCGCTGAATGCTCTGCAGCGTGCCGGTCTCTTCGCTCAGTCCGGTGAACATAGGGTCCCCTCCTTCCGGTCCGGAACGCCCTCAATCAGGAGGTCCGTTCCAAACGTATGAATCTTCAGTTTGCTGAAATTCAGTGCGTCGGCCATGACCGCGGCACCGGCGCCTTCCACCGGGGACTTTGCCCCGGCTCCGCCAATGACCTTGGCGCCGACGAAGGCGTACACCTTGTCCACAAGCCCGGCGGCAAGCAGGCTCCCGTTCAGGGTGCCGCCGCCCTCACAGAGGACGCTGTCCACATCCCGGCGGAACAGTTCCGCCAGGACAGCGCCTGCGTCCGCATGGCCGTCCGGGTCCGCCGGCACGGGCAGGACCGTGACGCCCTGCGCTTCCAGCCGCTCTGCCTTTTCCGCGCACTCCGGTTTTTCCAGTGCCGCTTCGGTACAGAAGACCAGCGTCGGAATGTCCGGAGCGCTTCGAACCAAGCGGGAGGCTTCGGGAATGCGGAGGGCTGAATCGCACACAATCCGGACGGGGTCCTCCCCGCCCTCCATGCGGCAGTTCAGCATGGGGTCGTCTTCAAGGACGGTCCCAATGCCGGCCAGAATGCCGGTGTAGCGGTTGCGCAGCACCTGCACATAGCCGCGCGCTTCCGGGCCGGTAATCCACTTGGAGTCCCCGGTATGGCAGGCAATCTTGCCGTCCAGGGACATGGCGTACTTCAGCGCCACGAAGGGCCGCTTCTGCGTCATGCAGTGGAAGAACACTTCGTTCTGCTCCCGGCACTCCTCTTCCAGAATGCCGGTGACCACGTCCACACCGTGGTCCCGCAGGATCTGCACGCCCTGTCCCGCCACCTTCGGGTTGACGTCCAGCGCGCCGACGAAAACGCGGCGGATGCCCTTCTCCAGAATAATGTCCGTGCAGGGCGGGGTCCGTCCGTGGTGGCAGCAGGGCTCCAGGGTCACGTAGAGGTCCGCCCCGGCCGGGTCTTCTGTGCAGTTCAGCAGCGCATTGCGCTCCGCGTGGAAGTCCCCGCATTTCCGGTGGTACCCCTCGGCAATGACCCGCCCGTCCTTGACGACCACGCAGCCGACCATGGGGTTTGGGTGGGTGTGCCCCTCCGCCTGCTGTGCCAGCGACAGGGCACGCCTCATATACTCGGTTTCGTTCATATTGCCTCCTTCCGGGCAGCAAAAAAACCGCCCGAAGAAGATCTTCAGGCGGTTCGTTGTTTGCAAAGATGAGTACCGGCATACGCCGTACTCAACGCTCTTCTCTCATCCAGACTATACTGTCGGTACCGGAATGTCACCGGTTCATGCCTTTCGGCTTGCGGACTTTACCGCCGGTCGGGAAATGCTCCCTGCCTTGAAGATCTGCTGTTCAGTTGTTGGAACTATTATAGGCCGGTCCCGGTGCAGCCGTCAATGGACAAATTCGGAATTTGTGTTATGCGGTGAGGGCGTCCACAAGTTCCGTGAAGGCCGCTTCCACTTTCTCGTCGGAGTAGCCGCCGAGCATGGTGAAGGTCTGCTCCAGGACGGTCAGGTTCTTCATGCCCTCGAGCAGCTTGCCCATGGTGCGGGCGGCCGACGGGGCCCAGGATCCGCCTTCAATGACGGCTACGGTGCGGTTCTGATAGAGCTTTCCGGCAAGGTGATGCAGGAAGTCCTCCATGGCCGGCATAACACTGCCGTAGTAGGACGGGGCCATCAGGACGAGCTTGTCATACATGAAAGCGTGCTCCAGCGCTTCGGAGGCAGGCTCGCGGTTGAGCTCGACGGCCTCCACGTCCACGCCCTTGGCCTTCAGCATGGACTCCAGCTTCATGGCAGCTTTCTTCATGTTGCCGTGCATGGAGCAGTACGCAATGCAGACGCCTTCGGTGTCAGCGGTGTAGGTGGACCACTTCTGGTAGAGGTCCAGGGCCTCGGCCAGCGCGTCTCCGGACAGGACCGGGCCGTGCAGCGCACAGACGGTCTGAATGTCAAAGTCCGGAAGCTTGGCAAAGACCTTCTGCACGTTCATGCCGAACTTGCCGACAATGTTGAAGTAGTAGCGGCGGGCTTCGTCCGCCCACTCACCCTCCGCGTCCAGCGTGCCGAACTTGCCGAACGCGTCGGCGGAGAAGAAGACTTTCTCGGTGCTCTCATAGGTCATCATGACCTCAGGCCAGTGGACCATGGGAGCCAGGATGAAGTGAAGCTGGTGGACACCGAGGTCCAGTGAATCGCCCTCGGTCACCGTTACCTTGTTCTCCTCCGGCAGGTCAAAGTAGTTGCCGAGGATCTGGAAGGTCTTGACATTGGCCACGAGTTTGGTCTCCGGGTATTTGGCAAAGAAGGTGCCGAAGCCCGAGGCGTGGTCCGGCTCCACGTGGTGAATGACCAGATAGTCCGGGGTCCGGCCGGCCAGAGCCTCTTCCAGATTGGCCATGTAGTCGTCAATTTTGCGGAGGTCGGCGGTGTCCATGACCGCCACCTTCTCGTCCAGAATGACGTAGGAGTTGTAGGAAATGCCGTCCGGCACGACGAACTGGCCCTCAAAGAGGTCAATATCACGGTCCTGGACGCCGATGTATTTAATGGTGTCGGTTACGTTCGAAACGCTCATGGGAATGTCCTTTCTATGTGTTAAAACGTGGGGTGTCTTCAATTCAACTAAGTTTATAACAGGTAAACGGGTCTCCGTCAATCCATTTTTCGGTTCATTCGTCCCAGAGGACGACGGCGCCGGTTTCCCGCGTCCGGTTCATATCAATGAGACGCTGGTTGGACGAACCGCGGAAGCGCAGCGAAATGTCGTGGAGGTCCTCCTCGTAACGGCCGTCGACCAGCACGTCCAGGAGGTCCAGAAATGCGTCGGTCACGTCACAGCGCGGGGGGCCGTCGGACTGCAGTTCCTCCAGCGTGTAGCCGGTGAAGCTCCAGATGTCCTTGTCCGGGAACCGTTCCCGCACGGTGCGGAGAAACGGCACCAGGGCCTCCTGGTTGGACGGCTCGAACGGGTCGCCGCCGAGAAGGGTCAGTCCCTGGATGAACGGCTGGCTCAGTTCGGTGAGGATCCGCTCTTTTGCGGCGTCGTCAAACGGCTGGCCGTACTGAAAGTCCCAGGTCTCCGGCTGAAAGCAGTTTTTGCACGCGTTGGTGCATCCGCTGACGAACAGCGTGACCCGGACGCCGGGGCCGTTTGCAATGTCAAAGGTCTTAATGTTGCCGTAATACATGCAGGTCTCCTACTTGAGTACGTCTTTGAGCAAGAACGCCGACAGCTTGTTGCCGAATATTTCATACGCCGGAGCGGTCATGTGCAGGTTGTCCACGGTCCGGTACGGGCAGGTCTCCGCGTCCAGGACGCCCTGCTCTTCGGGGTCGAAGAAGTGGAACTCCAGCGCGTCCGTGACGGCGGACCAGCGCTTGTAGGCGTCTTTCAGAGCCGCCTGGTAGTCCGTGTACGTCAGGCCCTTTTCGTTCGGGGTCTCGAACCGGCTGGCCGGCACGTTGCCCTCCTTGGTGTTGCGGGCGCTGTAGAAGAGGTCGACGACGACCACGTTCAGCGGGGCCTTCCCTTTCTTCACGCGTTTCTCCCCGGCTTCGCGCAGCAGCTGGAACGTCTGGTTCAGGGCGCCGTAATAGGTCTTGGAGCTGCCCGAATCCGGGCTGCCGAGCTTGACGCTGTACCGGTAGTCGTTGGCGCCGCCCTCGAGCACGACCACGTCGTAATCCGAAATGCTGCCGGACACTTTTTTGTGCTCGCCTTTGGACAGCGGAATGGTCTGGGTCGTGAGAATGCAGGGGTCTTCGGTGGACGTCTCCGCCATGGTGGCGCCGCCCGCCGAGACGTTGGCGGTCTTGCAGGCCAGGAGCTGCGCCACGCGGTCCGAGACCGAGTAGCCGCTGCCGAGCTGATAGGTGTACGGGGTGCCATAGACCAGGCTGTC
>ONLO01000112.1 GCA_900318715.1 uncultured Eubacteriales bacterium
CGCCTGCCGGGCGCCTGAGATGTACGAGCGCATGCCGCTGGTCTTGAACCCGAAAGTCGGAATGCCGGTCTCCTCTTCAATGAGGTGTGCAATGCCGCGGAAATCCGTGCCGGTCATCAGCGCAATGGGCGAGCCGAAGAGGGCAATGAACTTCGGGTGCTGGTCCAGCGCGCACTCAATGACGTCGTGAATGAGTTTGTCGTCGTTGCCGAGGACCGCGTCGTACTCCTCGAGGGCAGAAATGTAGATGAGCGAATGCGTGTCGTACCAGCGCGGTTCGTCGTGCGTGGCATAGGTGGAGTTGCACCCCGACGCGTCGTGCATGACAATGAGTCCGCCGAGTTCGTAGAGCGCGGAGCAGATGCCGGAGAGGTCGCTCGTGTAGTTCACCATGTTCCGGAGTACCTGTTTCATCCGTGACACCCCCATGCTTTGACCTGGATGACGTCCCGCGTCTCGGTTTCGTTCCGCATGGCGTCCTCCATGAGGGCGCAGAGCTTCACCATGCCGGTAAAGCCCCAGAGCCCGCTGTTGTAAATGAGGTTGACGAAGTGTTTCGTGCCGCTGAAGTAGGCGGCTTTCTGTCCTATGGCCAGGAGCCGGCCGTCCGCTTTGGACGCGTCGTCATAGTCCCACGTGCGCAGCGCAAAGTGGGTCATGGCGCGGACCACGAGGTCGGGGGCCTCGGTGCGGAGGGCTTCGAAGGCGGCTGAATCGCCCGGGAGGACGGCGTCGGTGTAGACGGTCGTCACACAGAACCCCTTCTGCAGAAGCAGGCGCGCCAGCTGGAACGGGCGCGGGGTGCCGGCGGCGTCAATCTGGATTTCCACGTTCCCAATGGATGCGCGCAGCTGTTCAAAGGCCATTTCGGCCTGTGTGCGCAGTGCGGACAGGTCGGGGACGGGAGCGCCCGTGGCGGAAGAGACGGCCTGAAGCGATTCGGTAATTTCCAAAGGATCCCAGCTGTACGGCGCGGCTATGGGCGTCATACCGAAGCGGTCGTGCAGATCCTGCGCCGACAGCTTGCCCATGAAATGGGTGTAAATGGCGAACGAGGCGTCCGCCATTTCCTGGTAGTCTTCGTAGGTCTGCGTGCGGCAGAGGTCGCGGACCGTGAAGCCGGCCTCGTCCAGCAGGAAGACCAGTTCGGAGTCCGGGTCCACGGCGTAGTAGTTGCCGACGAGGTCCACGGACTTCGGGTTCTGCGGCCGCGGATGCAGGGCGCCGTAGAGGGCGCTGTTCGTGGCCTCTTCAAAATGGCGCTTGGAGTTGCGCAGCGTGCAGTTCATGCTGGCCTCCACGAAGTCCACGGACGGGTACCGCGCGCGGATCTTCCGGAAGATTTCCCGCGTGTCGGTGCCGAGGAAGTGGTGCAGGCACGAGGTGAAGAGGAACACACAGGGCGGCAGCTCGGACAGGTGGTCCAGAATGTCCGCCACGCCGTCAATGAAGAGCGACTCCATTCCCTTCGTGGTGGTGAGGTCGCTTTCTTTGACGACAATCATGTGAAAGCGGTCCAGGCCGTCGAACTCGGCAGCCGACAGCGACACGCCGCGCAGACAGCTCTGCGGGCACACATAGATTTCGTGGGCCCCGGGGACGAGCATGGGCGTGTGGGCAATGGTCCACGTGCCGCGCGCCGGCGGGGTGTATTCGAGCCCGTGGTAGAAGAGGCCGGGGGCGCTGGCATCCGCAATGCGGGTCTCCGCCAGGCTCCGGTCGGGGCCGGTTTGTTCATGCAGATTGATCATACGTCCATTTCCTTGATCAGCTGGTCGGCAAGGCGCCGGTACATGGCGGCGGCCTCGCTGTCCGGGTAAGCTTCAATGACGGTCTTGTGGAGTTCATCCGCGTCCTGGACGGTTTCGGAGTAGTCCAGGGTGCCGACGACGTGCGTGTCCGCGTCTTCGCACAGCCGGGCAATCCGCTCGTCCTCGCGTTTGACGTTCCGCCGGTTCACGACGACCCCGCCGAGCTTGGCGTAGCCGCGCTTCTGGAACGTCTCGACCGCCACCGCAATGTTCATGGCGGCGTGGACGGACATGGCTTCGCCGGAGGTCAGGATGAAGACCTTGTCGGCGTAACCCTCGCGGATGGGCATGGCAAAGCCGCCGCAGACGACGTCGCCGAGGACGTCGTAAAAGACGAAGTCCGGGTGGTATTCCTCCACATAGTGGCGGTCGTCCAGAGCATCCAGAGCAATGATGATGCCGCGCCCGGCGCAGCCGAGGCCCGGGGTCGGGCCGCCGGCCTCCACGCAGAGCACGCCGCCGTAGCCGCGGGTCACCATTTCGTCGAGGGTGGCATCCTGGTTCTTTTCCCGGATGAGGTCGAGGACCGTGGTCTTGAACTCCTCGCCGTGGAGGTTGATGGTGGAGTCGGCTTTCGGGTCACAGCCAATCTGCATGACGGTGTAACCCTTCTCGGCCAGGGCCGCGGAAAGGTTCGAGACGGTGGTGGATCTGCCGATGCCGCCTTTGCCGTAGAATGCAATCTTGTACATAGGAGCTCCTTTAGCAGATCCGGGGCAGCAGCTCGCCGCCGGGGGCGGGGAGCAGGGTCTCGGACCCTATTTCCGTGTGGATGACGACTTTGCCCTGGTTGGCCTCGGTGACCTCGCCGATGACGGCGGCATTGCCGGAGTACGGCTGCGCCCGGAGGGTCTCCACAATGGCGTCGGCCTCTTCGCGCGGCGCCACAATGACGAGGCGGCCTTCGCAGGCCAGGTACAGAGGCTCCAGGCCGAGCATGCCGCAGACGCCCTTCACGGTCTCGTGGACCGGAACGGCGGTCTTCTCCAGGCGGATGCCGACGCCGGACTGGTCCGCAATTTCGTAGAGGACGGTGCCGACGCCGCCGCGGGTGGCGTCCCGGATGACGCGGACGTCGGGAGCCGTGTTCAGGACGGCTTCCACGGTGCCCCAGAGCGGGGCGCAGTCGCTGGTGACGTCCGCCGTAATCTTGAATTCATTGCGGGCCAGCAGGATGGTGCAGCCGTGCCGGCCGACGTCGCCGGTGACAATGATGGCGTCACCGGGTCTGGCCAGGGCGCCGCCGGTGTTGACCTTGTCGTCCAGGACACCGACGCCGGTGGTGGTAATGAACACGCCGTCCACCTGGCCTTTACCGGCTACCTTGGTGTCGCCGGCCACCATGACCACGCCGACCTCCTTCATGGTCTCCGCCATGGAGGCGGCAATCCGGTCGAGGGTCTCCACCGGGAAGCCCTCCTCAATGACGAAGGAGCAGGTGAGGTACAGCGGCTTGGCGCCCATGCAGGCCAGGTCGTTGACCGTGCCGCAGATGGACAGCTTGCCAATGTTGCCGCCCGGGAACTCGGCCGGGGAGACAATGAAGCCGTCGGTGGACATGGCAATGCGGCTGCCGGGCGGCGGCAGGACCGCCGCGTCGTCCGCGGTCAGGTAGTCGTTCTGAAAGTACTTTTTGAAAATGCTGCCGATGAGGTCGGAGGTCTGCTTGCCGCCGGCGCCATGGGCCAATGTAATGGTTTCGGTCATACCGTCCACTTCCTTTGAAGAGCGTAATTTACAGAGCGTATTTGAAAAACGCCGAGCAGGCGCCTTCGTCGGAGACCATGCAGGCCCCGACCGGGTGTTCCGGGGTACAGGCTTTGCCGAACATGGGGCACTGGTCCGGGCGGATCTTGCCCTGCAGGACGTCACCGCAGCGGCAGTGCGGGTTTGGCTTGCCCGTAATGGGCGGAATGGCGAACTTGAGACGGGCGTCGTAATCCGCGTATTCGGCCCGGAGTTTCAGCCCGGACTGCGGAATAATGCCGAGGCCGCGCCACTCCGTGTCCACCGGTTCCATGGTCTCTTCTATGAGACGGCGGCCGGACGGGCTGCCCTCGTCCTTTACCACCCGCGGGTAGGCGTTGGCAAAGAACGGCTGGCCCTCCTCACACTTCTTCAGGACAATGGCCAGGGCCGTCAAAATCTCGGGGCCGGTGAAGCCGGTGACCACGCCGGAAATGCCCTCTTCGTCCCGCAGCCGTTTGTAGATGTCCGTGCCGGTGACGACGGACACGTGCCCCGGGTAGAGGAACGCGTCCGCGGAGCCCTTGAGAGCCAGGTACGCGTTGTCCATGGTCTTGTTGGAGACGAGGAGCGAGAAGTTCCGGAGCCCGGCCTCCCGGGCCTTCTGCACCGCCACGCAGGACGCCGGCGTCGTGGTCTCGAACCCGACGGCCAGGAACACGACCTGCTCCCCGGGGTGGGCCGCGGCGTAGTCGACGGCGTCAAGGGGCGAGTAGACCATTTCCATCCGGGCGCCTTTGGCGCGGGCGCCGGCCAGGGACAGCTCGGTGCCCGGTACGCGGATGAGGTCGCCGAACGTGCAGACGGTGCAGCCCTGTTCCAGGGCCAGCCAGACGGCCTCGTCTATGTAGCCGGTCGGCGTGACGCAGACCGGGCAGCCGGGGCCGGAGATGAGCCGGACCTGTTCGGGCAGCAGCCCGCGGATGCCGAGCCGGAAGATGTCGTGGGTGTGCGTGCCGCAGAC
>ONLO01000113.1 GCA_900318715.1 uncultured Eubacteriales bacterium
GGATAAGATCGTCTTCATGGGCGACTCTTCGGGCGGCGGCCTCTCCCTTGGCTTTGCAGAGCATCTTGTGAAACTCGGGCTGCCGCAGCCTCGGGAACTCATCCTCTTCAGTCCCTGGATGGACATCCGCACCGACTATCCGGATCTGCCGAAGAAACTGGACCGCTGGGACCCGAATCTGCAGGCAGACGGCCTGAAAGTCTTTGCAAAGGCGTGGGCCGGCGGGACCGACCTGACCGACTATCGCCTGAGCCCAATCCTTGGCAGCTTCGAAGGCGTGGCAAAGACGACCGCGTTCTACGGAACACATGAAATCATCTGCCTGGACATTGACGCTTTTGAGAAAAAGGCCAGGGCGGAAGGGCTGGATCTGCACATGGAAATCTTCAAGAACATGAACCATGTATTCCCGTTCTTCCCGACGCCCGAAGCGCAGATTGCCAAATACATGGTCTACCACATGCTCGGCGGCAAATAACCGCAGAAAAATGCAAAAATAAGAAATCCCCCGTAAAATGGAGCCGTTTGGCGCCACTCATTACGGGGGACTTTTTTACCGGATGTTGCCGACCGTGCGGGGGAAGAGGATGACGTCACGGATGTTCTGCATGCCGGTGCAGTACATGACCATGCGTTCAAAACCGAGGCCGTATCCGCCGTGCGGGACAGAGCCGTACTTGCGGAGGTCCAGGTAGTCGGCGTAGGGGGCCATGTCCATGCCGCGGGCCTTCATGGCGGCGACCAGCTTGTCATAGTTGGCTTCACGCTCGGAGCCACCAATGATTTCGCCGACGCCGGGGACCAGGAGATCCGAGGCCGCAACCGTCTTGCCGTCGTCATTCTGCTTCATGTAGAAAGCCTTGATGTCTTTCGGATAGTTGATGACGAACACCGGCTTCTTGCAGACCTGTTCGGTCAGATACCGTTCGTGTTCGGTCTGGAGGTCAATGCCCCATTCCACCGGGAACTTGAAGTCGGCATCCGCTTTCAGCAGGATGTCAATGGCCTTGGTGTAGTCCAGGACTTCAAAGCTGTTGGAAACAACGTTGTCGAGTTTGTCGAGCAGGCCGTTTTCAATGCGCTTGTCGAAGAATTCCATTTCGGTCGGGCAGCGTTCCAGGACGGCGCCGACAATGTGTTTGACCATGTCTTCGGCCACTTCCAGAACATCCGGCAGTTCGGCGAAGGCAATTTCCGGCTCCACGTGCCAGAACTCAGCAACATGGCGCTGGGTGTTGGAGTTCTCGGCGCGGAAAGACGGACCGAACGTATAGATCTTGCCGAACGCCATGGCGGCCATTTCGCCTTCGAGCTGTCCGGAGACGGACAGGCCGGCCTTCTTGCCAAAGAAGTCGTCGGCATAGTACTCCTCTTCGGATTTGTAATTGGCCTGGTCGCCGAACGCATGCGTGGTGACCTGGAAGACTTCGCCGGCGCCCTCGGCATCCGAGCCGGTAATTAAGGGCGTGTTGATGTACACGTAGCCGTTGCTCTGGAAGTACTCATGGATGGCCGCGGCCAGAGTGGAACGGACGTGGAATACGGCGTTGAAGGTGTTGGAACGGAGACGGATGTGCGGCATGGTGCGCAGGTATTCCAGTGTATGGCGTTTCTTCTGCAGGGGGTACTCGGGCGGGCACTCACCGAGGAGTTCCATTTCCTTGGCATTAATTTCCACGCCGCCCTCTTTGTTGACGGCGGACGGAACGACCGTGCCGGTGACGCAGAGCGCCGAGCCGAGCTTCATGCAATCGGCAAGCGCATCGGCTTCCGCAAACTCAGCTTTGTTGACGACAATCTGGATGTGCTTGAACGATGTTCCGTCGTTCAGCTCCAGAAACGCCATATTTTTCGAGTCCCGCGACGTCCGGACCCATCCGCAGATGGTGACGTCCTGCTGCAGGTATTTGGCTTCCGCCATGACATCCTTGATGTCCACATGTTTCATGGATAAACCCTCCATTCCAAAATACCCTAGTAGTGTACCATACCTTAATAGAAAAGCAAAACAATAATAGAAATGCATATTATTCCGGGGCAATGCAGTTTTTGTTGACAAACAAGAGGAAACCTGTTATTCTATTCCCAGTAAGCAGGTAGGAAAACTGGAAAAAGAAACCCAAGGAGGTGCATCCGGCCATGAAACTGGTCCAGAAACAGCTCCGGCACAACTTCCGCAACGGCCGAATGTGCCGCTCTTTCTGAAGCATATTGGAAGAAGGGCCCGCCGCGGCCCGGGTGCTGATGAGAACAGCACGTCTGTGAATATTATTTAGAAAGAGAGTGTTACTATGAGCTATACCTACAATGATTATAAATTCGAAACCATCGCTTTACACGCCGGGCAGGAGCAGCCCGATGCTGTCACGGATGCCCGTGCGGTGCCCGTTTACCTGACGTCGTCCTTTGTGTTCCACAACAGTGAACACGCCGCGGCGCGGTTTGCGCTGCAGGACGCCGGCAACATCTACGGACGGCTGACCAACCCGACGGTAGACGTCTTCGAACAGCGCATTGCCGCTCTGGAGAGCGGCGTTGCCGCCCTGGCCGTGGGCTCCGGCGCGGCCGCCGTCACCTACGCCTTCAAGGCGCTGGCCCATGCCGGCAGCCACATTGTCTCCGCCAAGAACATCTACGGCGGAACCTATAATCTCCTGGCGCACACGCTGCCCGAAGACGGCGTTACGACGACCTTTGTAGATCCGTTCGACTATGCGGAAGCCGAGGCCGCCATCCAGGAGAACACCAAGCTCCTTTACGTTGAGTCCCTTGGCAACCCGAACGGCGAAGTCGTGGATATTCAGGCGTGGGCCGACCTGGCGCACAAGCACGGCCTGCCGCTCATTGTGGACAACACCTTTGCCACCCCGTATCTGCTCCGTCCCATTGAGTACGGCGCCGACATTGTCGTGCACTCCGCCACCAAGTTCATCGGCGGACACGGCACCACCATTGGCGGTGTCATCATCGACGGCGGCCACTTCGACTACACCTCCGGAAAATGGCCGTGGCTTTCCGAGCCGAACGAATCCTACCACGGGCTCGTCTTCGCCAAAGATACGGCGCCGGCCGTCGTTGCCACGTACCTGCGCGCCATCCTGCTGCGGGACGAGGGCGCCACGCTGAGCCCCATTCATGCGTTCGTGTTCCTCCAGGGACTGGAGACCCTGTCCCTGCGGGTGGAGCGCCAGGCGGAGAACACCAAAAAAGTCATTGAATTCCTGAAGAACCGTCCCGAAGTCGAGTCCGTCAGCCATCCGGCGGCATCCGACGACGCCGTGCAGCAGGAGCTGTACGCACGGTATTACCCGAACGGCGGCGGATCCATCTTCACCTTTGACATCAAAGGTGACGCGCGCACCGCGCAGGCATTCATTGACCGGCTGAAGATCTTCTCGCTGCTGGCGAATGTGGCGGATGTTAAATCGCTCGTCATCCATCCGGCTTCCACCACGCACAGCGAATGCAACGAGCAGGAGCTCGAGGACCAGGGCATCCACCCGAACACCATCCGGCTGTCCATTGGCACGGAGCACATTGACGATATCCTCGCCGACCTGCGCCAGGCGTTCGAGGGGTAAGCCCGCCGGCGGACCCCGCCGCAAACCAACATAACTGCACTCGTTTTCCGAAACGAGTTTCGCATTCCCAAAAAAGAAGCAGCCGCTGCAGAAATGCAGCGGTTGGTTCTTTGA
>ONLO01000207.1 GCA_900318715.1 uncultured Eubacteriales bacterium
CTGGCCCCGGGCGCCAAAGCCATTGTTGAATGCGTCACCGACAAGATCCTCATGTTCGGCAGCAACAACAAAGCATAAGCTTCCAAAAAAGTGCAAGGCGGCGTCTTTCAAAAGGCGCCGCTTTTCGTTATTATTAGAGTACAGGCTGGTTTCAGCCCCTGTCTGGTACAGGCTGGTTTCAGCCCCTCCTGCTACAATGCAGAGGAAAACCATGTTAAAGGGAGGCGGTCTCATGAGTACCCGAAAAATCCGGATTTTGCTCGTCATGCGGGTCAGCCGCAACTTGGGCGATGCAATTATTGCCGAAAACGCCAGATTTCTCATTCAGAAAGCCCTGGGTGTTTTTGGCCGCCGCAAGTGCGAAATCCTCGGCTATGACCTCAACTGCAATGACCTGACTCCCCTGCAGTTTGCCGACTGCATTGTCTTCGACGGCGGCGGACTCATCCGGTTCAAGACCGAGTCCGCGGTGGACAGCCAGATTGTGGCCATTCTGAACGAAGCCAACCGGCTCTCCATTCCCGTGTTCTTTAACGCAGTCGGCGTCGAAGGCTACGAAGAGGACAATGAGCGCTGTCAGGCGCTCAAAGCGGCCCTTCGCCTGCCCTGTGTCAAAGAAATATCCTGCCGGGACGACATCGGCACCCTGCAGAAAGACTATGTCGCCGGCTCGTCCGTCAAGGCGGTCCCGGTCTTTGACCCGGCCATCTGGACGGCAGAGACCTATCCGGACCTCAGTAACAAGCCGCTCAGCGGCACCATCGGTGTCGGCATTGCGCGGTCCGACCTCTTCACGGACTATGGTGCAGAGGGCATTGACCACGACTTCCTGCTGAAGTTCTGGACGGACATTATTGACGAACTGGATCGCACCGGCTACAACTGAGCCATCTTCACCAACGGTCTGGACTCGGACGAGAAGTTCGCCGAGGAAGTTCTTGCGGCGGTCGGCCACGGGACCAAAGTCCCGCAGCCGGCAGAGTCCGAGGACCTCATCCGGACCATCCGGTCGTTCGGCGGCATTATTGCCTGCCGCATGCATGCCAACACCATTGCCTATTCCATGGGCATTCCCGGTGTCGGCCTCGTCTGGAACGACAAACTGACGCTCTGGGGCTACAAGATCGGCCATCCGGAGCGCTTCCTCCAGCCCGAAATGTTCGACCCCGAATTCGTGGTGGCCACGCTGGAGCGCGCCATCCAGACCGGATGCAGCCCGGTGACCAAGGAAGAAAAGAACTCTTCGCTCCAGGAACTGAAAGCGTTCCTGAACGAATACGCGGTCATCCGGAAGGGCGCGGTAAGCCTGAAGGACACCCCCGTTACGGACTACCGGAGCCATCTGGTGGCACCCGCACTCGGCGGCATTCACCACATCTACCGGGACCTCGACTCGCTGGGCGCCTTTGACCACTCGGTGGCGCGGGACTTCAAGTACCTGGAGGCCGACGTCCGCCTGACGAGTGACCCGTACCCGGCGCTCATCCACGGCTGGAATGAAGAGACCTATGCAAAGCTTGGGCTTACGCCCGTTCCGGTAACGGATGCAGACGGAAACACCGTACTCACCTGCCCGCCCGTTCCCATGGAACAGTTCCGGGAACTCCGGTATTACGGCAAGTGGCCGGCCACACCGTTTGTGGAACTCATCAAGAAAATCCAGGAAAATCCGAAGTACTTCGACCCGAAAGACCCGAAGGTCCGGGTCCGCGTCATCCTGGACGTCGGCGAGCCCTCGCCGGAGGACTTCCGGAACCTGCTGGGCCACTTCAAGGAGGTCCTGGACTTCCGGAAGATGAATCCGGAGCTCTTCCTCCTGCGCATTCCGAGTATGGAGGACTGGAAGGTCTTCCAGGACTTCGGCCTTGCCATGGAACCCGTCTTCGGCGCCAAGGCGTATAAGACCGGCACGGCGGAGGAAAAGTGGGCGCGCCTCATGCAGACCGTGGAGGCCTGCAAAGCGGAAGGCGTTACGCGAATTTCTGTTCCGGCCGAGCTGTGGGACGACGTCTCTGCCAAAGTCATTCATGAGAACGGTCTCAAAGCCGTGGTCTTCTCCTACCAGACCATCGGGGACGTCTTCCGGGCGCTGGAGCTTGGCGCCGACCTCGTCGGCAGCCACTTCGACTCCCCGAAGCGCCTGACAGACATGACCAAGGCATAACAGCGCTTGCCCTGCACGCCCACTGCCGAAATACAGATGATTTCAAAAAAAATGATACCTAAACTGCCAAAAAGCAGCTTTAGGTATCATTTTTTATTCGAAATAAGAATAATATGCCCCCAAAATGCATAAGTCCTGACACCAATTGCACTTTTTTTGCTCATTTGGTGTCCAAATCCGGATGAAACAGCCTGATTTTGCATACCTTTTTCACTAATTTGGGCAAATAGGTATGCATTATTACAAAATCATCTGTTTTGGGGACGCTGAACTCAGTGCGACAGGAATGTCGGTGTGTGCTTCAGCGTCAGGCGGTGAAGCCTTCGAGGGCGCTTGCGAAGTCAAACCCGTCCAGGCCGCCGGAGAAGTCGAAGCCGTCCAGGGCGCCGGAGAAGTCGAAGCCGTCCAGAACGCCGTTCAGGAAGCTGTCTTCGCCGAAGAGGTCCCCGTTCAGAAGGCCGGAGAGAAGACCGCCGGTAATGGCATCCGTGGTGTCCATGCTGAGGCCGCCCACTTTCCACTTGCCGTCTTCTTTGACCACCGGAATTTTGACCGTCTTTTCCACGCGCTTGTCCCCGACTTTGTTCAGGGCCTTGTTCAGAGTCTTCATAATGTCGGTGTCGTCGTAGTCGGCGTTGCTGCCGAAGACGCTGAACATGGAGAGCATAATGTACTCATAGAGTTCCGCCATGGCGGACTCGGAGAACGGTCCGAAGTCATAGGTGGAGAGCTTCACGGTTACGGTGGCATGGTTCCCGTTGGTCTCCGCCTCCGCAACGTCGTATTCGAAGTCACAGAGTTTTTTCATGA
>ONLO01000114.1 GCA_900318715.1 uncultured Eubacteriales bacterium
CAGTTTGGTCACCGCATTCATCAGCGCGTTGTTCAGCTCGGGAACGACCGAACTGACGGCCGCGCCGGAGAAGGTCTCCGCCTTGACGCTGTTCAGCTCAAAAAGGTCCATAATGTCAATGGCAATGCGGTCGGCGGTTGCCGTCCGGTCCGTGGCAAGACGGGACGTGAACAGCAGGTCGTCGTTCTGGTAGACACCAATGGTAATGTTGGTGTTGCCGGCGTCAATGACAAGAATCATGGAATTCCTCCTTTGGTTCCGGAAGCGTTCGGAAGGTACAGCAATTATAAACCACCCGCCTATTAAAAGCAATTGATAAATTGACACTGATACTTTATTAGAATAAAATAAATAAGATACAAATTCGTGTAACCATTTTGCACACTGCCAATTACAGAGGAGGAATTGTAAAAATGTCTGTAATCAAAAACGAATGTGTTTTCACTTCCTGTGTCGGAGACGCCAAGATCCATGTAGTTTCCTGGAAGCCGGAAGGCACTCCGAAAGCCGTTTTCCAGTTCTCGCACGGCATGGCGGAATACATTGACCGTTACGACAGCATGGCCCGTTATCTTGCCGAAAGAGGCTACGCCGTCTACGGCAATGATCACCTTGGCCACGGCCAGTCCGTCAACGGCACGTATCCGCTCGGTTTCTTTGGAAAGACCAACGAGTGCGGCCGCGTCTTCGTGGAAGACCTCAAGCGGGTTACAGACCTCATCAAAGCGGAGAACCCGGGCGTCAAAATTGTCCTGTTCGGCCACTCCATGGGTTCGTTCCTTGCCCGTCTGTACCTTGCCAAATACAGCAACGAAGTGGACGCCGCCATCATCTGCGGCACCGCCGGCCCGAACCCCATCATCGGCGCAGCCCTGGGCCTTACCAAAGTGCTCTCCGCTGCCGCTCCGACGGCGCCCGGCACCCTTATGAACAACCTTGCGTTCGGTTCCTACAATAAGACGACCGACAAGCGCACTGCGTTCGACTGGCTCTCCTTCAACACGGAGAACGTCGACACCTATATTGACGACCCGCTCTGCGGCTTCCTGTTCTCCAACCAGGGCTTCCGTGACCTCATTACCATGAACAGCGTCATGTGCAAGAAAGAGGCCTTCGAAGGCTGCCGCAACGACCTTCCCATGTTCTTTGTTGCCGGTAAGGACGACCCGGTCGGTTCCTACGGAAAGGGCGTGGAGCAGGCAGTGGAATCCTACAAGGCTTCCGGCAACACCAACGTGGAGTGCAAGCTGTACAACAGCCGCCACGAAATCCACAATGAGAAGAATCCGGAAGGCTTCTACGACGACCTGATTGCGTTCGCGGAGAAGGCGCTGGCATAACCATTCCGGACAATTGGGAGGACAGCAATGGACCAGGATATTGTCATGAAGACCTCGTTCATGGGCTTTGACAAAGAAGCCGTCATGGACTACATTGAGGAACTTCAGAAAGAAAACCGGAGACTGAAAAAAGAGCTCAAGGAGCTCTATGAGCAGGTCCATGCCGATGAAGTCCGCTACACGGTGGAGGACATCCGCATGGAAGCGCTTCAGGCCGACCAGCAGGAGGAAGACGCTGCATCCAAAGCCGAATCCGAGCCGGCTGCGGCGGAGCCTGCGGAAGAACCGGAAGCGGCGGCAGAAGAGGCGGCGGAAGAACCCGAAGAAGCCCCTGACGAAGAGCCTGCGGAAGAGCCTGTCAAAGAACCGGCCGCCCGGAAGGAAATTGAAATTGATGTGAGCCCGGAACCCGAGGCGGAGCCCGTCAAGGAGCCGGTCCGCGTCAAGGTCAAAGTCCGGCCCAAACGCTGACCCAAACCCGACTAAAATGAAAAAGAGATGCCCGAAGCGGCATCTCTTTTTTGGTTGACGGGAAACCCACCGAGCCGTGGCCGGGGGAATAGTAACCTGCTCTCCGCAGGTGGGTGTCCTCCGTCTGTTTCCTGCTCCCTTCGTCCCTTGCGGGGAGGTCTGCATTCCGCAGCCGAGACCGGACTCCCTGTTCATAATGTGTTGGGTTAAAATCAGCCGTGCTCACGCACCCGGCAGGCATCCCACTTTTTTATGGTTCAACATTATCCTCCGGGACAATGTCGTCAGCGTCAATAAAGTCGTATTCCTCGGACAGGCGCTCCTCAAAGGCGGCGCTGATCCGGTCGTATTCCTTCTCGTCCTCAATGGGAACCAGGAACGTTTCACCGTCTTCTTCCTGGACCCGGAGAACAATGAGCTCCCCGGCGTCATCCAGCATGTCCTCCGCGTTTTCATAAACGGGGGTAATGGCAACGTAACGGGCGTCGTCCGTCTCAATTCGGTCCAGGCATTCAAAGGTGTGCTCCGTTCCTTCTTCGTCGGTCACCGAGATGATATCCGGTCCGAAATCCAGTTCTTCTGGCATGGCGGAATCTCCTTTCTCTGTTCTACTTTCATTATAGGGAAGCCCCTCTGTAAAATCAATTCTTGACATTTGGAAAATGACGGTTTTATGCCATTTTCAGCCCGTTTTCAGGTTGCCGGATTTGTGTTAAAATAAAAGGAATCCGAACCGCAGGAGGAACACCAATGCAAGACGCACAGCGCATGGAAGAACTCGTCCGTTTGCTCAACCATTACAGCAACGCATACTACAACGAGGACGACCCGGAAATTGAGGACTATGAGTACGACGCCCTGATGAACGAACTCAAGGCCCTTGAGGCAAAACACCCGGACCTCGTCACCCCGGCTTCGCCGACCCAGCACGTCGGCGGGGTGCGCAGCTCTGCGTTTTCCCCGGTTCCGCACGCCGTCCGTATGGAGAGCCTGCAGGACGCCTTCAGCTTTGCGGAACTGGAGGACTTCGCCGCCCGCGTCAAGGAGGCGGACCCCGGCCTGCGGTTTGCCGTGGAGCCCAAAATCGACGGCCTGTCCGTCTCCCTGGAGTACACGAACGGCATGTTCACCCGGGGCTCCACCCGCGGAGACGGAGACACCGGCGAGGACATTACGGAGAACCTCCGCCGCATCCGCTCCATTCCGGCCTCCATTGACCCGTCCATTGCCTTTCTGGAAGTGCGCGGCGAAGTCTACATGCCGCGGGAGGTCTTCCTGCAGCTGGTGGCCAAACAGGAACTCAACGAGGAAAAGGTTTTCAAGAATCCGCGCAACGCGGCGGCCGGGTCGCTCCGGCAGAAGGACCCGCGGGTCACCGCCGAGCGCCAGCTGGACATCTTCTGCTTCAACGTACAGCAGTATGACGGTCCGGAAGATCTTATATCGCACAAGCAGTCCATTGACTACCTGAAACGACTCGGCTTTTCCACGGTCCCGAGCTGCACCCTCTGCACCACCATTGAGGAGGCCGAAGAGGAAATCCGGGGCATCGGCGAACGCCGCTACACGCTGCCGTTTGACATTGACGGCGCGGTCATCAAGGTGGACGAACTGACCCTGCGCGGAAGCCTCGGCAGCACGGCAAAATTCCCGAAGTGGGCCATTGCCTACAAGTACCCGCCGGAGGAGAAGCAGACGACGGTCACGGACATTGAAATTACCGTCGGGCGCACGGGCGTCCTGACCCCTACGGCCATCTTCGAACCGGTGCTGGTGGCGGGTTCGGTCATTGCCCGGGCCACGCTTCATAATCAGGACTTTATCAACGAAAAAGGGGTCAACATAGGGGACACCATTACCATCCGCAAAGCGGGGGACATTATTCCCGAAGTGGTGACGGTGGTGTCCCATGCGGACCCGGCTGCGGGGCCGTTCCGCCTGCCGGACGTCTGCCCGTCCTGCGGCGCACCGGTGACCAGGGAAGAGGGAGAGGCGGCCGTTCGCTGCACCAACCCGTCCTGCCCTGCACAGCTGCTGCGGATCCTCATCCATTTCTGTTCGAAGAACGCCATGGATATGGAAGGCCTGGGCGATTCCGTCCTGGAACAGCTCGTCCGGGAAGACCTCATCCACACCCCGGCGGATCTGTACGCGCTGCGGGCCCCGGACCTTGCGGCCCTGGACCGTCTCGGCGAAAAGTCCGCGCAGAACATGCTGGCGGCCATTGACGCCTCACGCGGGAACGACCTGTACCGTCTGCTCTTTGCCTTCGGCATCCGGCACGTCGGGGAGAAGGCCTCCAAGTTACTGGCGGAGCACTTCGGTACCCTGGACGCCATTATGGAAGCCGGACGGGACGAACTCCTGGAAATTGAAGGCTTTGGCGGCATTATGGCCGACAGCGTCGTGGACTATTTCCGGAAGCCGGAGTCCCGTGAACTGGTGGAACGCCTCCGGGCGGCCGGCGTCAACATGGAGAGTCAGAAGACGACCGTGGACGACCGGTTTGCCGGCAAGACCTTCGTCCTGACCGGCACGCTCCCGACCTATAAGCGGAGCGAAGCCGCCGCGCTCATTGAGCAGTACGGCGGAACGGTCTCGGGCTCGGTATCCAAAAAGACGGATTACCTGCTGGCCGGGGAGAGCGCCGGCAGCAAGCTGGACAAGGCCAATGCCCTCGGGGTCACGGTCCTGTCCGAAGACGAGTTCAACGACATGATCCGGTAAACAGCAAAAAAGACAGCCGCCCGGCCGGGCGGCTGTCTTTTCATTCACGAAGTTTTAGATATTCATTTCCATCTGCTGCGGGTCGTTCTTGGCCAGCTCTGCCTGATGCTTGGCCAGAATGTTCTGGATGCGGTCGTTCGGGTTCATCAGGTTGCCGATGGAGACGTCGTGGTTAATGGCGTCAATAATAAGGGCAATGTACTTGGACATGTCGACCGGCACGTACCACGGACGCTCTTTGAGTTCCGGGGTGGCGTAGATGGTGTTGGTGGTGAGGACCTTGCAAAGGGTGCCGTTTTCATAGGCTTTGTCAAAGAGTTCCAGCCCGTTGCAGAAGAGTCCGAAGCAACAGCAGACGTAAATGTCATTGGCGCCGAGCTCTTTGAGTTTGGCAGTGACTTCCAGCATGGATTCGCCGGAGGAAATCATGTCGTCCACGACGATGACGTCCTTGCCGTGAATGTTGCTGCCGAGGAATTCATGGGAGAGGATGGGGTTGCGGCCGTCCACAATGTGGGAGTAGTCGCGGCGCTTGTAGAACATGCCGAGTTCCACGCCGAGTGCGGTAGCGTACCGGATGGCACGGTTCATGCCGCCCTCGTCGGGGGAGACGATCATGAGATGGTCCGCGTCCAGACGGATGTCCGGCGTGGTGCGGATGAGCGCCTTGATCATCTGGTAAATGGGGGAAATGTTCTCCAGTCCGTTGAGCGGAATGGCGTTGCCGACGCGCGGGTCATGGGCGTCAAAGGTAATGACACTGTCCACGCCCATGGCAACCAGTTCCTGGAGGGCCATGGCACAGTCGAGGGATTCGCGAGAGGTGCGTCTGTGCTGGCGGCCTTCGTAGAGCATGGTCATGACGACCGTAATGCGGCGGGCTTTGCCGCTGATGGCATTGATGATGCGCTTGAGGTCTGCGTAATGGTCGTCCGGGCTCATGGGCACTTCCATGCCGTACATTTTGTACGTGACGGAGTAGTTGAACGGGTCCATGATAATGTAGATGTCGTAACCGCGGACGGTTTCACCGACGACGGCTTTGGCTTCGCCGCTGCCGAAGCGGGGAGCGTTGTAGTTGATGAGATACGAGGCCTTCATGTAGCCGGCAATGTTGACCGGCGAATTGAGGTTGATGTTCTCTTCTCTCCACTTCACAATGTACTGGTCTATTTTTTCTGAGATTTCTTCGGTCCCCTTCATGGCAATGATGCCAAGCTTACCGAAAGGAATGTTGGTAAATCCTGATGTCTCCGGAATGCCAGCTGTCATTTTCGTAACCCCTCACTCATAATATTCGGTTTATCGAATTGCGGTTGCATTTTAACATACGGGCCACAATTATACAACCTAATTAGAGGGACATTTTTCGCACAAAATTGCTTAAACTCGTTTATCATTTTTGCTTAATAAAATCACTTATTGTAACAACTGTTTTAGATTGTGAAAAATAAGACATAAAAACTAAAAAAAACATATTATGTTTTATTGAAAGTGGCGGAAACGGTCTGTTATAATACTAGGGTACTCCGGGCCTCGGGGAACTTTCTTTATGCCCATTTTTAGGTATTGGGAAAGAATAGGGCCCTTACCGGAAATATTTGCGTGGTCGGCAAAAGGGGTGATATCAGAACATGGCGTCAGAAATGATTAATAAGGTACTGCAGGCGGAGAAAGCCGCTGCGGACCGGGAAGCAGCTGCTCGTGCCAAAGCTGCGGAAATCGTCAGCAATGCAGAAGCAGCAGCCAAAGCTGCAGCTGAGCAGACCGCTCAGGCTGCTCTTTCGGAGAAGGAGCAGATCCTGGCAGAAGCCGCAAAGCGTTCGGAAGAAATCTATGCGAAGGCAAATGCGGAATCGGCTGAGGAAAAGAAAGCACTTCTCGGACGGATCGAGGAGAAACGGTCAGAGGCCGTTGACGCAGTAATCCGTCACATTATTCCCACCTGATGCCCCGCTGCGGCCATGCCGCAGCAGAAAGAAAGCTTAAAGAAAAGGAGGTGTTTTCCGAATGGCAATTTTAAACATGAAGCGCATTGAGATCCTTGCCATGCTGGCCGACAGTAAAAGTGTCGTGGACTATATCCAGCGTCAGGGAACCGTCGAAATTGACGAGCTTCGGGAAGCGGAAGATCATTTTGACCGTCTGAATACCGGAACCTCGGTCATGCAGTTCGAAAAGTTCCAGGGCGTTGCCGACAGTGCTGTGGCCGTACTGGATCAGTATGCACCGGCCAAATCCAGCTTCCTGGACCAGTATGCTCCGAGGGAGGAACTGCCGGTTTCCGAATTCCTTGCGAAGTCGCAGGGAACTGACGAAACCCTTAGCAAGTGCTACGCCATCAATTCGCTTTATAAAGACATACAGGACTGCAGAGCCGAGATCACACGCTGCGAAGTTCAGATTGACCAGCTCAAGCCCTGGGCAAAACTGGATATTGCGCCGTCGCTCAGAGAAACGGCTAATGCCGCCATCTATATCGGCAGCTTTGGCGAACCGCTGGACCGCGAAACCATCCTGACCCGGATGGCGGAAGTGGACCCTGAGGCAGAGGGCGAAATTGAAGTCGTGGAATCCGATAAGAACCAGACCTGTATTGTTGCAATCTGCCATAAGGATAATGCTAGCAAGTTTGAACAGGCTCTGCGTTTGGTCGGGTTCGTTGCATTTTCAGAGACCGGAAAGCGGACACCCGCGGAACAGATTGAAGCGCTCAACCAGGCCATTGAAGACCAGAGGGCAACCATTGCCTCCAAGGAAGAAGAAATCAAGACGTATGCGGATACCCGTGACGACATTGACTTCCTCAAAGACTATTTCGCGCTGCGGACCGACAAGTACCGTGCGCTGGATAAAGTCTCGGTCGACGACAACGTTTTCGTCCTCACCGGCTGGGTGGCCGAAGAGGATGCCGACGTTTTGAAGAAGAACCTGGAAGAGAAGTTTGACGCGGCCGTATCCATTACGGATGTAGACAACTCCTCCGACGAAGTTCCGGTCAAAATTAAGAACGGCAAAGTCGGACGGACCCTGGAGAACGTTACCAACATGTACTCCACGCCCAGTCACAAAGACCTTGACCCGAACGGCATAATGAAGTTCTTCTATTTCTTCCTGTTCGGTCTCATGCTCGGTGACGCCGGCTACGGACTCGTCATGATCCTGGTCACGCTTTTCGTCAAACTGAAGTACAAACTCGAGCCGCAAAAAGCCAAGTCCGTAAACTACGGCCTGTACTGCGGTATCGGCACGTTCTTCTGGGGCATTCTCCAGAACAGCTGGTTCGGCGACCTTCCCAAGTGGATTGCCAACGGCCTGAAGAACAATAATCCTACAGATTTCATCTCCACCCATCATCTGTACTGGTTCGAACCGCTTGCCAACAACAACATTACGCGGTTCCTGCTGCTTTGCTTCTTCTTCGGCATCATCCACCTGATTGCCGGCCTCATCATGAACATTGTCAAGCACGTGAAGAACGGCATGGCATTTGAAGGTTTTGTCGACAACATTCCGCCCATCCTGATCCTGATTGGTGCCATCCCGGTCATCAACACGTTCATCGGCGGAACCGCACTGGGAGACATTCCGCAGACGGCACCCATTGACGCTTTCATCAAGAACGCGTCCCCGGTGTTCTACGGAATCCTGATTGCCGGCGCAGCCGGCGTCGTCTTAGGCCCGGTCCTTGCGGCCCTCAAGGGACGTAAGGCCCTCGGCGGCATCATCGGCGGATTCGGCAGCGGCCTCTACGGCCTGTACAACGCGGCCTCCGGTTACCTCGGAGACGTTCTGTCCTATGCCCGTCTGCTTGCCCTTGGTCTTTGCACCGGCGTTATTGCATCGGTCATCAACCAGCTCGGCGCAACTCCGCTCGGCGGAAACGTCATTCTGTTCATCATCATCGGTTTGATTGGACATACCGTGAATATTGGTATCAACCTCATTGGTGCCTATGTCCATACCAACCGACTGCAGTATGTTGAATTTTTCAGTAAATTCTATGACGGCGGCGGAAAAGCTTTTGAACCGCTTGCTGTTAATACCCAATCTTTCAAAATTAAGGAGGAAGTTTAACATGTCATATCTCGGATTAGCTTTAGGAATTCTCGGTGCTGCTCTTGCAGCTGCTCTCTCCGGTGCAGGTTCTGCTACTGGTGTTGGTATCGTTGGTCAGGCCGCTGCCGGTGTCATTACGGAAGACCCGGGCAAGTTCGGTAAAGTCCTTATTCTCCAGATTCTCCCCGGTACCCAGGGCCTCTACGGCTTCCTTGCCGCGTTCATGATCATGAACAAACTGTCCCCGGATCTCACCGCTGCTCAGGGCCTGGCTCTTCTTTGCGCCGGTCTGCCCATTGCCATTGCCGGTTATGTTTCGGCCATCTATCAGGGTAAAACGGCTGCTGCCGGCTGCTCTGTCGTTGCCAAGAAACCGGACCAGAACGGTAAAGCCATCATCTTCGCCGCCATGGTTGAGACGTACGCCGTTCTTGCCCTTCTCGTTACCATCCTTCTGATTGGCCGCGTATAAGAACCACATTAATACGACCAATTGAAAAGGAGGGTTGTCTATGGCAGGTTTAGATAAAATCATTGAACGGATCGGCCAGGACTCGAAAGTCAAGTGCGATGGCATTCTTGCCGAAGCGCAGGAACAGGCAACCGCCATTCTGGACGCAGCCGCAAAAGCGGCAAAAGCTGATGCAGATGCGGTTCATGCCGCTGCGGAAAAAGAAGCCAAAGCCACCATTGACATGGCTGAATCCGGCTCCCAGATGGAGCGGAAGCAGACCATGCTGGCAGCCAAGGTAGAAAGCATTGACAAGATTGTGGATGCGGCGCTTGCCAAACTCCAGAACCTGTCCGATGCCGACTACTTCGATTCGCTTGTAAAACTCGCTGGGAATTATGCGCAGAGCGGCAAAGGCGTCATGCGTCTTTCCGCCAAAGATCTGCAGCGTCTTCCGGCGGACTTTGAAGCCAAAGTCAACGCAGCGCTGAAAGACGGGACCATTGAGGTCTCGAAAGAAGCGGCAAACGTGAACGACGGCTTTGTCCTGTCCTACGGAGATGTCGAGGTCAACTGCACGTTTGGAGCATTGCTCTCCGAGCAGCGGGATACCATCAAAGATAAGATCTATCAACTGATTTTTGCCTGAACACAATTTACTAAGGAGGCGTTCCAATGAGTCGCAAAAAACGCGATATCGATTATGCCTACGCAGTAGCGCGTGTACGGGCAAACGAGCTGACGCTTTTGAGTGAAGCGGATATGGAGCAGCTCATTGAGGCCGACAGTTACAGTTCTGCCATGCAGAAACTCAGTGACGCCGGCTGGGGCGACCTGGACGGAGTAAAGGATTACGCCGAGTACCTGGAGAATTATTTCGCCGGCACCTGGCAGCTCATTTCCGAAGTCCTGACGGACGTCCACGAGCTCGACATGCTCCTCATCCCCAACGACATGCAGAATCTCAAAGCGGCACTGAAAAGTCTGGTCATCAACGACGAAGTGAAAGAGGTCTTTACCCAGTCCACAGTCTATGATGCCGAGTCGCTCATTTCAGCGGTCCTCGAGAAGCGCTTTGAAGATCTTCCGGATTTCATGCAGCAGCCGGCGAAGGAGGCCTATGACGTCCTCACGTCAACGGCCAACGGCCAGAAGGCCGACGCCATCATTGACAAGGCTACGCTGGAACGGATGGTCAAACTGGGCGCCGAATCCGGCAGCAAAACGCTGCAGGAACTGGCCGAGCGCAAATGCGCCACGGCGGACATCAAGATTGCCCTGCGGTGCGCCAACACCCATAAGCCGGTCGACTTTATCAAGAGTTCGCTGGCCGAGTGTTCCACCATCAACGCTGACCACCTTTGTGAACTGGCGCTGCAGGGAGAGGAAGAAATCCTGGACTATCTCGCCGGAACCGCATACGCCGAAGGCGCTGCGAAGTACCGTGAGAGCACCTCTGCGTTCGAAAAATGGTGTGACGATATCCTGATGGAATGCGTCAACCAGGCACGCTACACGGCCTTCGGCATTGACCCGGTCGTTGCGTACTACATTGCCCGTGACGCGGAGATCAAGAGCGCAAGGATCATTCTTTCCGCCAAGAAGAACGGACTTTCCAACGATGTCATTCGAGAGAGGGTGAGAACGCTTTATGTATAAGGTTGCAGTTATTGGCGACAAAGACAGCATCTACGGATTCGCATCCATCGGCCTGGAAATCTTCCCGACGGACAATGCGGACGATGCGTCTGTGACGCTCCGCAAAATTGCAGACAGCGGCTATGGCGTGGTGTATATCACCGAACAGCTGGCTGCCCAGATGCAGACGGAACTGGACCGGTACCGTGAGCTTCCTCTTCCGGCAATCATTCCCATTCCCGGGGTCAGCGGAAACACCGGCCTCGGCATGAGTAATGTCAGCAAATTCGTTGAACAAGCCGTCGGCTCCGACATCTTGTCAGACGCTTAAGTTGCAAGCACGCACTGCGTAAATTTAAAATTCCATTTAGCCGAATTCAGAAAGGCGAGTGATTTATTAAAATGGCCAAAGGAACAATTACCAAGGTCTCCGGACCGCTTGTTGTTGCAAGCGGAATGCGCGACGCCAACATGTACGATGTTTGCCGCGTCGGCGATGAGAGACTGATTGGTGAAATCATAGAAATGCACGAGGACCGTGCCTCTGTCCAGGTCTATGAAGAGACTGCGGGCATCGGCACCGGCGCCACGGTCGTTTCTACCGGCGCTCCGCTCTCCGTTGAGCTCGGGCCCGGCCTGATCACCACAATTTACGACGGGATCCAGAGACCCCTGGAAAGCATCAAGAACCAAATCGGAAACAACCTCAAACGAGGCGTTGAAGTTCCGGCTCTGGATCATGAAAAGAAATGGCACTTTGTCCCGACCGTCTCGGCGGGCGACAAAGTCATCCCCGGCGACGTTATCGGCACCGTTCAGGAGACCGACCTCGTCGTTCAGAAGATCATGGTTCCGCCGACCCATAAGGGCGGTACTGTGAAGAGCATTGCCGAAGGCGACTTCACGGTCGTGGAAGACGTTGCCACCATTACGACGGATGCCGGCAGCGAAGAGACGGTACAGCTCATGCAGAAGTGGCCGGTCCGTGTCGGCCGTCCCTACAAGAACAAGGTCAATCCGGACGAACCGCTGATTACCGGTCAGCGCACCATTGACTGTCTGTTCCCCATTGCCAAAGGCGGCGTTGCAGCCATCCCCGGCCCGTTCGGTTCGGGTAAGACCGTCACGCAGCACCAGCTGGCAAAATGGGCCGATGCCGAAATCATCGTTTACATCGGCTGCGGTGAGCGCGGAAACGAGATGACCGAAGTTCTGAACGAATTCCCGGAACTCATCGACCCGCATACGGGCAAATCCCTCATGGAACGGACCGTTCTTATTGCGAACACCTCCGACATGCCGGTTGCCGCCCGTGAAGCATCGGTTTACACCGGAATTACCATTGCGGAATACTTCCGTGACATGGGTTACTCCGTCGCCCTGATGGCCGACTCCACGTCCCGTTGGGCTGAGGCTCTTCGTGAAATGTCCGGCCGTCTGGAAGAAATGCCCGGTGAAGAAGGTTACCCGGCATATCTTGGTTCCCGTATTGCGCAGTTCTACGAGCGCGCAGGCCGCGTCATGGCCCTGGGTTCCGATGACCGTGAAGGCGCACTGTCCGTTATCGGCGCCGTTTCGCCGCCCGGCGGTGACATCTCTGAACCGGTCTCGCAGGCCACCCTGCGTATTGTCAAGGTCTACTGGGGCCTTGATGCAAACCTTGCACGTGCCCGTCACTTCCCGGCCATCAACTGGCTGACGTCGTACTCGCTGTACGCCGACAACCTTGGCAAGTGGTTTGACGCAAACGTTGCCTCTGACTGGACCGAACTCCGCGGCCGCTTCATGACCATCCTGTCCGAAGAAGCGTCCCTGAACGAAATTGTCCAGATGGTTGGTATGGACGCCCTGTCCGACCCCGACCGCCTGAAGATGGAAGCAGCACGGTCCATCCGTGAAGACTTCCTGCATCAGGACTCGTTCGACGAAGTCGACACGTATTCGTCGGCGGATAAAATGTACCGCATGATGAGCCTTTGCCTTGCTTACTATGACAAAGCCATGGAAGCACTGAACAAGGGCGCCAACATCAAAGACATCATCGCCATCCCGGTCCGTGAGGACATCGGCCGTTACAAGGGCATCAAAGAGGAAGGCGACGCCATTCAAGTCCGGTATGACGAAATCCTGAACGCTCTGGATCGTCAGATGGAAGAAGCCATTGAGAAAGGGGAGGAATACTAATGCCGAAAGAGTATCGCACTATTCAGGAAGTATCCGGCCCTCTTATGGTCGTCCGTGACGTAGAAAACGTCACCTACAACGAACTGGCTGAAATTGAACTGGCCAACGGCGAGACCCGCCGCTGCAAAGTTCTGGAAGTCGACGGCTCCAACGCCGTTGTCCAGCTGTTCGAAAGCTCGACCGGTATCAATCTGGATGACTCCAAAGTCCGCTTCACCGGACGTCAGATGGAACTCGGCGTATCCGAGGACATGCTCGGCCGCGTTTTCGACGGCCTTGGCCAGCCCATTGACGGCGGTCCGGAAATTATCCCGGAAAAGCGCGTCGTCATTGACGGTGCTCCCATGAACCCGTCCGCCCGTATGTATCCGTCTGAGTTCATTCAGACCGGTGTCTCGGCCATTGACGGCCTGAACACCCTGGTCCGTGGACAGAAACTGCCGATCTTCTCGGCTTCCGGTCTTCCGCATGCCGCTCTGGCATCGCAGATTGCCCGTCAGTCCAAGGTCCGCGGTAAGGACGAGCAGTTCGCCGTTGTGTTCGCCGCTCTCGGTATTACGTTCGAGGAGTCCAACTCCTTCATTGAATCCTTCCGTGAGTCCGGCGCTCTGGACCGTACCGTCGTCTTTACGAACCTTGCCAACGACCCGGCCGTTGAGCGTATCAGCACCCCGCGTATGGCGCTGACCGCCGCCGAGTACCTGGCATTCGACAAGGGCATGCACGTCCTCGTCATCCTGACCGACATTACGAACTACGCTGACGCTCTCCGTGAGGTCTCCGCCGCACGGAAAGAGGTCCCGGGCCGCCGCGGATATCCCGGCTACCTGTACACCGATCTTGCGCAGATGTACGAACGTGCCGGCCGTCAGTACGGCCAGAATGGTTCCATTACCATGATCCCCATTCTGACCATGCCGGAAGACGACATTACGCATCCCATTCCTGACCTTACCGGTTACATTACCGAGGGCCAGATCATTCTGGACCGCGACCTGTACCGGAAAGGCGTTCAGCCGCCCATCAACGTTCTTCCGTCCCTGTCCCGTCTGAAGGATAAGGGTATCGGTACGGGCAAGACCCGCCACGACCATAAGAACACCATGAACCAGCTGTTCGCCGCGTATTCCCGCGGTAAGGACGCAAAAGAACTCATGACCATCCTTGGTGAAGCCGCTCTGACCGAGATGGACCTTCTGTACGCCAAGTTCGCCGACGAATTTGAGCAGAAGTACGTCTCCCAGGGTTACAACACCAACCGTGACGTCGAAGAGACGCTGGACATCGGCTGGGAACTGCTCCGCATCTTCCCGCGTTCCGAACTGAAGCGTATTTCCGACGACCTTCTGGACGAGTTCTATGACAAAGCATAAAGCAGGTGGTGAAAAGCTGTGGCAGTACTGAATGTCAATCCGACCCGAATGGAACTTCGGAACCTGAAGGGCAAGCTTGCCACCGCCACACGCGGACACAAGCTTCTCAAGGACAAGCGCGACGAACTCATGCGTGAGTTCATCGACATGGTCCGGGAGAACAAAGAGGTCCGCCGCGAGGTCGAGAAGGGGATCGCCAAAGCCAATGCGCATATGTCGGTCGCCCGCTCGGTCATGTCGGATGAGAGCCTCAATGTTGCCCTCATGCTTCCCATGCAGGAAATGAGTCTCGACATTTCCAAACGAAATGTCATGAGCGTCAATATCCCGGCGTTTGAAACCAAATTCAAGACCGCGGATGAGAATGACATCTATTCTTACGGTTACGCGTTCACGTCTTCGGACCTCGACGCCGCCGTGAAGGCGCTCTCAGACATCATGCCCAAAATGCTGCGTCTGGCAGAACTCGAAAAGTCCTGTCAGCTCATGGCGTCGGAAATTGAAAAGACCCGCCGCCGTGTTAACGCCCTCGAACACGTCATGATTCCGAACTATCAGGACACCATCAAGTATATTCGGATGAAACTGGACGAGAACGACCGCAGTACCACGACCCGACTGATGAAGGTCAAAGACATGATGCTCGAAGAAGCTCATCACTACAAAGAGCGGGAGCAGGGTTATTAAACCCAATTGAAAAAGACCTCCGGAGTATTCCGGAGGTCTTTTTTGTTTCTTTCCGCTTACTTTTTGCGTCCCTTAAGATCTTTCTCAATGGCCGCGCCCGTGGCGGCCGCGTCCAGCGTGCCGGCGCTGCTCTCGTCCGAGAGGCAGGGGTCCGGCTGGACCGGGGCCGGCTTCGGCGCCGTCTTGTCCACCGGGGTGCTGTCGCCGACGCCGAGGGCCTCGCCGATGACGCCGAGGGTGGAGACAATGCCGGTCAGGTCGGACGGCATGAAAATCTTGGTGGCGCGGCCGTCGGAGACCTCCTTCAAGGCCTCCAGTCCGCGCAGCTTGAGGACCGCGTCGTCCGCCTTGGCATTCTTCAGGGCCTCGAGACCCTTGGCTTCGGCCTCGTAGACCATCTGGATGGCCTTGGCACGGCCCTGGGCCATGGCAATCTGAGCGTCGCGCTCGGCCTCGGCGCTTAAGACCTTGGCCTTCTTGTCGCCTTCGGCGCGGGCCACGACGGATTCCTGATGGGCCTGGGCCTCCAGGACGGTCTGGCGGCGTTCGCGCTCGGCGCGCATCTGTTTGGTCATGACCTCTTCAATGGCAGCCGGCGGTTTAATGTCTTTGATTTCCACGCGGGTGACCTTGAGTCCCCACGGGTCGGTGGCCTCGTCCAGGATGGCCTCCAGTTTGGCGTTGATTTCGTCCCGGGAGGTGAGGGTCTGGTCGAGTTCCATTTCACCAATAATGTTCCGGAG
>ONLO01000122.1 GCA_900318715.1 uncultured Eubacteriales bacterium
CATGCAGGTAGTGCCGTGGTGCGCCATGAGGATGGCTTTGCTGTTCGGATAGTCGCGTGCGGCTTTCCAGACGTTTTCCGTCAGGGTCTTGGTACCGGCCAGACCATAGTCTGCGGTCGGAATCTCCTTGCCGAGTACGTCCTGATACTCCTCCGGGACGGCGAAGCAGGTGCCGGTCGTACTGATGGCGGAAGCTGCTTTCTGATGGGTGTCGATCATGAAATCCACGTCCGGACGAAGGGCATAGAGCTTGGAGTGCAGCTTCTTCTCCGTGGACGGCTTGATGTCGCCTTCATAGCTGTTGTCGGCAATGTTGACGACGACAATTTTGTCCGGGGTCAGGGTCTCATAGGGCATTCCGCTCGGGGTAATGCAGTACTGCGTGTCCGAAATCCGGGCACTGACGTTTCCCCACGTGCGGGCAATGAGACCGTTTTCAATGAGCTTCTTGCCGGCCTCAATGACCAAGCGTTTGGCTTCGTTTACTTCATAGGGCATAGGAGGTACCTCTTATTTGTCGAAGTGGATTTCTTCACACTTGGACAGGACGCGGTCGAACCGGGAAATGACGTCGTCAATCATTTCGTCGGTGTAAGCGGCCGACGTGTACAGACGGGAACCGGCCAGCGTGACAATGCCTTCTGCCATGTAAGCGGCACCCATGTGCTGCATTTCCTTGGCGCGTTTGCTGGTCTGGTCGAGGGTCTTCGGAACGTTCCAGAGCTTGGTCCAGTCAATGGAGAACTGCATGGCGGCAACGGTGTCAAGGTGGCAGACGGATCCAATGTTGTAAGCGGCAAACGGAAGGTGATACTTGTCAATGCTCTTGTTGAGTCCGGCAACAAGACGGTCCGCAGCCTTACCGGCCACTTCACAGGCGTTGCGTTTCTCAATTTCACAGATGGTGGTGTAACCGGCAATGCAGGACAGCGGGTTAGCGGACATGGTGCCGCCGCAGAAGGCTTTCTTGACTTTCTTGCCGCTTGTGGAGTCAATGCCCGCACCGAGGTGGGCCATGACGTCTCTGTGTCCGCCGACACCGCCGGCACCCGGGTAACCGCCGGCCACGACTTTACCGAAGACGGTGAGGTCGGGGTCAATGCCGTAGTAACCCTGTGCACCGGACATGCCAATGCGGAAACCGGAAACGACTTCGTCGGCTACAAGCAGTGCGCCGTATTTGCGGCAAAGGGTTTCAATGCCTTTGACGTATTCCGGCGTGGTGGGACGGGTAGCGGATTCCGGGCCGATGGGCTCGATGAAGACCGCAGCCGTGCCGCCGTTGAGCTTGTTGATCCAGAGCTGACGCTCCAGAGCGTCCAGGTCGTTCGGAAAGACTTCCTGGGTGTGCTTGAAGACGAAGCGGGGAACGCCGCCGGACTGGGTGTTCTTGGTGCCCGGAACGCGCATGCCCCAGGCCAGCTGGTCCGACCAGCCGTGGTAAGCACCGCCCATTTTGATGATGTTCTTTTTGCCGGTGTAGAGACGGGCAATCCGAACAGCGCACATGTCAGCCTCTGTTCCCGAACCGAGCATACGGAACATGTCGACGGAGGGAACAGAGTCGGAAATCTTCTTGGCCAGTTTGTACTCGTATTCATGGAACAGACCGGTGGACGGTCCGCAGGTCTTCAGAAGGTCAATGACGGCGTCCCGGACGACCGGGTCGTTGGAGCCGATGACAATGGGGCCGCCAGCCTGAAGAAGGTCGTAATAACGGTTGCCGTCAATGTCATACAGATAGGCGCCTTCGGCTTTGGTCATACAGATGGGATGCGGATAGTTGAACGCAAGATTGTGCTGGACACCGCCGGGAATGACGTTTTTGGCTTCGTCAATCATGGCTTTGGATTTCTGGCACTTCTTGGCAAAATACTCGTCTTCATACTCTTTCAGAGCAGAGCGGCTGATGGACCAGATGGGTCCCTTGGTAATATCATCAAGTTTTTTGTTAATGGCAATGGCATCCGGATACTCGGTAATGGCAAAACCTGCACTCATGACAATAACCTCCAGTAATAAAAAAAGTTTCATTTTCCCTTTTTGCTGCAGGGAGTGAGCGGTTGCTCACAGCTTAGGTTCAGTATAGCATTCTTAAACTTAAAATTAAAGGCGGGTTTTGGCTTCCACTCACTGAATTTTCGGCTTTGTTTTTGGTGGTTTTGCTGTTTTTAAGACATTGCATGATCATCCGTTCCGGAATGTTGAAAATGGAGACTTCATGAAATATAATGAAACCAGTATGAGCAACCGCTCACTGCGGAGGAATCTATGGAACAAAAGCATTGCAAGCCCGCGTTTGAACGGGCAGACCCGGACAAGAAGAAACGGGTGCTGGAGGCTGGCATGGACCAGTTTTCCACGTATGGATTCAAACAGGCCAACATTAATGTCATTGCCAAAGAAGCCGGCATCAGCATTGGCCTTATGTATAAGTACTTTGAAACCAAAGAAGACCTTTTTATGACGGTCCTGGACGCGGCCATTGACAGTTTGGAGGCAACGCTTTCCGACGCCATAAACGGGCAGTATCACATGACGGAACGGGCAGAACTGCTCATCCGCACCATTCAGAAAACGGCCCGTGAGGACTCCCGTCTGCACAAGCTGTACAACGAAATTACGAATCTGTCCGAAGAGCAGAATATTACGAATGTGCAGTATTATGCGGAGCGCGTGGAAGCCATTTCTGCCGAAGCGTATACCGGCTTTCTGCAGGCCGCAAAAGAGTCCGGTGAAATCCGGCAGGATGCCGACATCCGCATGTTTGCGTTTTTCCTGGACTCCCTGCTTGTTGCACTGCAGTTTTCGTACACCTGCGACTACTACCGGGAGCGGTTCAAGGTCTTTTGCGGCGAAGACATTTTAGAGGATGACGACCGCGTGGCAGAAGAACTTGTGAAATTCCTGGAGTCGGCCTTTGCGGTTTCCCGGGACGACGTCAAAAACCTTTCGTAAACCATTCGGATATTGTAAATAAGGAGAGTTCGAACAATGGAAGCAAAATACGTTCTGGCCTATGACATTGGAACGACCGGCGTCAAGACCTGCCTGTTCCGCATTGATTCTGTAATTACCCTCCTGGAGTCTGCTTCCATGGGGTATCATCTCTATACGCTCCCGGACGGCGGCGCCGAACAGGACGCGGACGAGTGGTGGGATGCCATGGCACAGACCACGAAGAAACTCTTTGCCGGCAGCAGCGTCAAGCCGGAGGACATTGCCGGCATTTCGTTCTGCAGCCAGATGCAGGGTGTCGTTGTGGTTGACCGTGACGGAAATGCCCTGCGCCGTCCCATGAGTTACATGGATCAGCGTGCCAAAAAGGAAGTCAAAGAGGGCATATCCAACGGCATTCAGGTTGCCAGCGCCAACATCTTCAAACTCATTCCATATCTGATGATTACCGGTGCGGTTTCCAGCTCGGTCAAGGACCCCATCTGGAAATACAAATGGATTGAAAACAACGAACCGGAAATCTTTTCCAAAATCTACAAGGTCTTTGACGTCAAAGACTATCTCATCTGCCGCTGTACCGGAGAATTCAAGTGTACGCAGGACTCCGCATTCGGGTTCCTCCTGTATGACACCCGAAAGGGCAAAGAGGGATGGAGTAAGCGGATCTGCGACATGGTCGGCTTCCATATGGAACACCTTCCGGAAATTGTTCAGTCCACGGACATGATCGGCAGACTGACCGAAAAGGCGGCTGCAGAACTCGGCCTTGCTGCCGGCACGCCGGTCTTCGGCGGCGGCGGAGACGCCTCTCTTATTGGCGTCGGTGCCGGTGCCGTCGGGGTCGGGGAGACCCATATTTACTCCGGCACCTCCGGATGGGTCTGCACCGTTGTGGACAAACAGATGGTGGACACCGGGGCCATGATTGCCGCCATTGTCGGCGCGCAGCCCGGCAAGTTCAACTATTTTGCCGAAATGGAAACGGCTTCCAAGTGCTTCGAATGGGTCAAGGAGCACCTTGCCGAAGACGAAATTGACCTGTACCTGGACAAACACGACATTACCGAGTCCCGGGAAAACTATGAGAGCACGTACACCAATCTCTATGAGTTCTTAAACCGCGTTGTGGCGGACGTCCCGGCCGGCTCCAACGGCGTCATCTTCACGCCGTGGCTGCATGGAAACCGCTGCCCGTTCGAAGACCCGAACGCGGCTGGCATTTTCTTCAACATTAAGGTCGACACCGGAAAGAGCGACATGATCCGGGCGGTCCTGGAAGGCATTTGTTTCCACCTCCGCTGGATGTACGAACGGGAGCTGAAGAAAGCCGCTTCCGTCGGCCCGGTCCGCTTTGTCGGCGGCGGCGCTCTGTCGCCGGTCACCAGCCAGATGCTGGCGGATATTCTGGGAACCGAAGTGGAGACCGTTGCATCGCCCCAGAACGTGGGTTCCGTCGGTGCCGCAGCTGTCATCGGCGTCGGCATTGGCCTCATCAACAGTCTGGACGACGTCAAGTCGTTCATTCCCGCGGACCGCAAGTACACGCCGAATCCGGACCATAAAGCCACCTATGACAAGAATTTCGAAGTCTTCAAGAAGATGTATTCCACCAACAAGAAACTCTTTGCGGAGCTCAACGGCTGACGTATGAACATTCTTTTCATCTGTTCCTCCAATGCCTGCCGGAGTCCGTACTGCGAATTCGTGTTCCGGCGCCTTATTGCTGCAGACCCGGAACTCTCGAAAACGGTTACGGTCCGCTCCGCCGGCGTTCTGAACCCGGTATTCGGTATGGACCACCGGACGAAACATGCACTTTCTCTGGAGGGGTTCTCCGAAGCGGAAATAAACGCCTTCCGGTCCTGCTTCAGCTGGACGCATCCGTCACGCTTCCGGGAGGCCGACGTCATCATCGGCATGACAAAGTCTCATGGCAGATTCCTGCTGCCGTCCTGGAGGAAAAAGTTTACGACGCTGTCGGAAGCCGCCACGGGAACCTATACCGCCATACCGGACCCGTGGTTCGAACCGCGGAGGAAACCGTACCTGAAAGCCATGGACATTCTGAAAGGGTATCTGGAACAGTATGCGGCCGTGCTGAACACCAATTGAACCGAATAAGAAACGCCTGAAAGACAAGCCAAAACCGCTGGTCTTCCGGGCGTTTTTTTGTTGCTGCGAAACACTTTTTGGGGGTTCTGTTGCATTCCGGAAAGAAAATGATACATTGTACTTGATTTAAGTATTCATGTGTAATATACTATGCACGGAATAAAACTCCTATAATTTTAGTAGACTTTAAATTTTGCAAGAAGAAATCTAGTTCGGAGGAACATTATGGCTGAAACACTGTTACGCGTAAGCAACCTGAAAGTAAACGCCGGGGACAAGGAAATCCTGCACGGCATTGACCTGGAAGTGAAAGCCGGGGAGACCCATGTCTTCATGGGCCCGAACGGCGCCGGAAAATCCACCCTCGGCAACTCCATTATGGGCCATCCGGCCTATGAAGTCACCGAAGGCGAAATCTATTACCGCAACCTGGACCTGCTCGAGGAGACGCCGGACAAGCGCGCCAAAGCCGGTCTGTTCATGACCTTCCAGACGCCCATTGAGGTTCCCGGTATTACCGTTGCCAACTTCATGCGCAATGCCATTGAAATGCGCACCGGCAACCGCGTCCGGATCTGGGACTTCCGGAAAAAGATCAAAGCCGTTGAGAACATCCTGAGCATTCCGGAAGACTATGCAGACCGTGACCTCAACGTCGGGTTCTCCGGCGGTGAGAAGAAAAAGGCGGAAATCCTGCAGCTCCTCATTCTGGACCCGGAACTTGCCATTCTGGACGAGACGGACTCCGGCCTGGACGTTGACGCCGTCCGCGTCGTGTCCCAGGGCATTGAAGAGTTCCAGAAGAAGGAAGGCAAAGCCCTCATGATCATTACCCACAACGCGGCCATTCTGGAAGCGCTGAAGGTGACGCATACCCATATCCTGGTCGACGGCCGCATTGTCAAAAACGGCGGACCGGAACTCATTGATGAAATCTTCTCCGAAGGTTTCGAAAAATACTTGGAAGCCGAAGCAAACGGCTGAGTCTGAGAGGTAGCACTTATGGCAAAAGAAAAAACGTTCGTAGAGGACGTGCCGCGCGACCTCTATGACTTCAAAGACGAAGAAGTCGACTTTTACCGGGTCGACAACGGTCTGACGGAGGCCATCGTCCGCCAGATTTCGGAAGAGAAGAACGACCCGCAGTGGATGACGGATTTCCGCCTGCACTGCCTGGAACTGTACAACAGCCTGGACATGGTTCCCTGGGGCCCGCCCATTGACGGCCTGGACATGGACAACATTGTCACGTACGTCAAGCCGAAGACCGGCATGGCCGGCAAATGGGAAGACGTTCCGGACGACATCAAGAACACGTTCGAGCGCCTTGGCATTCCGGAGGCCGAACGGAAGTCCCTGGCCGGTGTCGGTGCGCAGTACGACTCCGAACTCGTGTACCACAACGTCCGCGCGGAAGTGGCCGCACAGGGCGTCATCTACACGGACCTGGAGAGCGCCATGCACGGACCCTATGCCGAAATGATCCAGGAACACTTCATGAAACTGGTCCCTCCGACGGACCACAAGTTTGCAGCGCTGCACGGCGCCGTCTGGTCCGGCGGATCCTTTGTGTACGTTCCGCCCGGAGTATCTGTGGAAATTCCGCTGCAGTCCTATTTCCGGCTGAACGCACCGGGTGCCGGCCAGTTTGAGCACACCCTCATCATTGTCGACGACCATGCCAGCCTTCACTTCATTGAAGGCTGCTCCGCCCCAAAGTACTCCGTGGCCAACCTCCATGCCGGCTGCGTGGAAATCTTCGTCGGGGACAACGCCAAAATGCGTTACTCCACCATTGAGAACTGGTCCAAGAACATGTACAACCTCAACACCAAGCGTGTGACGGTCGGCGAGAACAGCGCCATGGAATGGGTCTCCGGTTCCTTTGGTTCCCATACATCTTATCTTTACCCCATGACCATTCTGAAGGGCGACCACTCCAAGATGGACTACACCGGCATTACCTTCGCCGGCGAAGGCCAGGAGCTGGACACCGGTATGAAGGTCACCCATATTGGAAAGCATACGACCTCTTCGGTCAACACCCGTTCCATCTGCAAGGACGGCGGCATCAGCAACACCCGTACTTCGGTCGTGGTTACGCCGGAAGCCGACGGCTCCAAGTCCATTGTCGGCTGTACGTCCCTCATGCTGGACAGCAAGTCCCGTTCGGACACCATTCCGGCCATTGACGTCCGGAACCACAACTCCGACGTCGGACACGAAGCCAAGATCGGCAAGATTTCCGACGAAGCTGTGTTCTACCTGATGTCCCGCGGAATTACCGAAGAAGATGCCCGCGCCATGATTGTTTCCGGATTTGCGGAAAGCGTTTCCAAGGAGCTCCCGCTGGAGTACGCCGTGGAAATGAACAACCTCATCCGTCTGGAAATGGTCGGCGCCATTGGATAATGCGGAAAGGAGTAACAGTATGACGAATTTGAATACCATTACGCTGAACCGCATGAAGATGATTACCTGGCGCTGGCTCAAAATGAACGAGCGCGCCGTGGAGTTCCCGACCGAAGGCGTTGCCGGAGAACCTGCCGTCATCCTGCCGGCCGGCGTCACCGAAAGCAACCAGTCCGTGGACGGCGTCAAGTGCGGCTGCGGTCCGGAAGTGGATGCCCTCCTGGAGAGCACCGGCACCCGGGTCTTTGCCGTGGCGGACAACACCACGGTGGAAGAGCCCTTCAAGATCCGTTACGACCTGACGGACGGTCTCAGCACATTTGACAAATTCGGCATCGTGGTCGGTGACCACGCCAAGCTGACCATTATTATGGACGTCGTCTCCGAAGAGGCGTCGGCCGGATACGCGGCCTTCCAGACCCGCATTGTCGTGGGCAAAGAGTCCGAAGTCAGCCTGGTCCAGATCCACCGCGGATCGGCCGGATACCATATTATTGATGACTTCGGCGCAAGCGTTGCAGAGAACGGCACGTTCCGTGCCTATCAGATTGCCTTCACGGGCAAGGAAAACGACCTCGGCGCCCATGTGGAACTCGTCGGGGACCGCAGCAACTGTGTCATCCACAGCGGCTACCTGACCGCCGATGACCACGTCATGGACATCAACTACTATGTCAACCATCTGGGCCGCAGCGCGGAGAGCAACATTTACACCTCCGGCGTCCTGCGCGACACCTGCCAGAAGGTTTTCCGCACCACCATTGACTTCCAGCCGGGTGCGGTCAAAGCCGTCGGCGAAGAGAACGAAAACGTTCTGCTCATGAATGACGGCTGCACAAATAAGACCGTTCCGACCATCCTCTGCGGCGAAGAGGACGTTGTGGGTGAGCACGGCTGCACCGTCGGCCGCCTTGCCGATGACCTCATCTTCTACCTGGAGTCCCGCGGCATTCCGAACGAGGAAATCTACGAAATGATGGCCAAGGCCCGTCTGGAGGCCATCATCCGCCAGATTCCGGACGAGAAGACACGGGAAGAGCTTATTGAGTTCAACAACAACCTGTAAAACCAATGGTAGGGAAGGACCGTTTGTTATGAAGACTATTTCGGAAATCCGGAAGGATTTTCCTCTGCTGAACAACCTCTCGCTGGCATACCTGGACAACTCGGCAACTTCACAGAAGCCGCAGTGCGTCCTGGATGCGGAGAAGGCCTATTATGAGCAGGACAATGCCAATCCGTTCCGCGGACTCTACGACCTGAGCATCCGTGCCACCGATGCGTACGAGCATGCCCGGGTCACCGTCCGTGACTTTATCCATGCCTCCTCGGAGAAGGAAGTCATCTTCACCCGCAACACGTCGGAGAGCATGAATCTGGTGGCCTTCAGCCTGTCGGAACTTCTGCTCGAACCGGGCGATGAAGTTCTCGTGTCGGTCTCCGAGCACCACAGCAATATGCTGCCGTGGCGGATGGCGTGCCAGCGCGCCGGCGCCACGCTGAAGTACATTGATGTGGATCTGACCGGTGAAATATCACCGGACAAGGTGGCCTCTCTTCTGACCCCGAAGACGAAAATCATGTCCATTGCACAGGTCTCCAACATCTTCGGGCGGGAGAATGACATTAAAGCGTTTGCGGGACTCTGTCACGCCAACGGCACGGCCCTTGTCGTGGACGGCGCGCAGAGCGTGCCGCATATGCCGGTGGACGTACAGGACCTCGACGTGGATTTCCTGGCCTTCTCCGGCCACAAGATGCTCGGCCCCATGGCCATTGGTGTCCTCTACGGCAAAGAGGAGTGGCTCCAGAAGATGTCGCCCTACATGACCGGCGGAGAAATGATCTCCTATGTCAAGATGGACGGCCAGATCTATGCGGAGCTCCCGCATAAGTTCGAAGCGGGCACCGTCAATGCGGCGGGCGCCGTCGGACTGGAAGCGGCCATCCATTATATTCAGAACCTTGGCTTTGACGCCATTCAGGAACGGGAAACGGCTCTGACCGTCCGAATGATTGAAGGCGCCAAAAAGATTCCGCATGTCGTCATTCTGGGCAGCGAGGACCCCACGGACCATCACGGCATTATGACCTTCCAGATTGAAGGCGTGCATCCGCACGACGTCTCGGCCATCTTCGCCGACCACAACATTGCGGTCCGCGCCGGCCACCACTGTGCGCAGCCGCTGCACATTGCCCTGGGCATTCCGTCCACCACGCGCGCCAGTGTCATGTTCTACAATACCGAGGAGGAAGTGGACAAGTTCCTTGACGTCCTGGCTTCCGTCCGGAAAGTGATGGGTTTTGATGAATAATACGTTTTACAACGAAGTCCTGACGGAGCACAATCTCCATCCGGCGCACAAATACAACCTTCTGGACGCCAACCTGGCGCTGGAGGGTCTCAACCCGAGCTGCGGCGACGACATTGTCGTCCAGCTGAAAATAAACGAAGACGGCATTATTGAAGACGGCTCGTTCAACGGAGACGGCTGCGCCATTTCCCAGGCCTCGGCCGACATGATGTTCGACCTCATCATTGGCAAGACCAAGGAGGAGGCGCATCATCTGGCGGACCTGTTCCTGAAAATGATCAAGGACGGCCTGACCGAAGAGGAGCTTGAGGAACTGGAGGAAGCTGCATCGCTCCAGGACATTTCCCACATGCCTTCCCGCGTCAAGTGCGCGGTCCTTGGCTGGCGCACCATGGACGAGCTTCTGGAGAAGGAGCCCGGGTCCACAGGCGGCACGGTGACCACGGAATAAACGCAGAAGGGGAATGCACTTATGGAGTATACGGACCTTTATAACGAGCTGGGCGTAAGCCCGGCTGTTTTGGGTTATTCCAACGCGGTGCTGGAGGAACTTGCCCCGCGCTTTGCGGAACTGGACGAGGTTGCGGAATACAACCAGCTGAAGGTCATCCGCGCCATGCAGAAGAACAAGGTCTCGGCCGCCTGCTTTGCCGGCACCACCGGCTACGGCCATGACGATATCGGCCGGGACACGCTGGAGCAGGTCTATGCGGATGTCTTCCATACGGAGGCGGCGGTGGTCCGGCCCCAGATTACCTGCGGGACCCACGCGCTGGCCACGGCGCTGAGCGCCAATCTGCTCCCGGGCGATGAACTTCTCTCTCCGGTCGGCAAGCCCTATGACACTCTGGAAGAGGTCATCGGCATCCGGGAATCGCTGTGCTCTTTGCAGGAGTACGGCGTGACCTACCGCCAGGTCAACTTGCTTGAGGACGGGTCGTTTGACTACGACGGCATTCGGGAAGCCATCCATGACAAGACCAAACTGATTACCATCCAGCGCTCCAAAGGCTATCAAATGCGTCCGACGTTTTCGGTGGCCCGGATCGGGGAGCTCATTGCGTTCTGTAAAAATCTTAAACCCGATGTCCTGGTCATGGTGGACAACTGCTACGGCGAATTCACCGAACGGCTGGAGCCGTCGGATGTGGGTGCCGATATGACCGTCGGTTCGCTCATCAAAAACCCCGGCGGCGGGCTGGCGCCCATCGGCGGATACATTGCCGGAACGCAGCACTGCATTGACCGCTGCCTGTACCGCCTGAGCGCGCCGGGCCTCGGCCAGGATATCGGTGCTTCTCTGACCGTCAATACGGCGCTGTACCAGGGCTTTTTCCTGTCACCGACCGTGGTGGCTTCCGCGCTCAAAGGCGCCATATTCGCCGCCCGTGCATACGAGAAAGCCGGGTTCCACGTCGTTCCCGACGGAACGGAGAGCCGGCACGACATTATCCAGTCCATTGAACTCGGGTCGGAAGGCGCCATGCGGGCCTTCTGCGAAGGCATCCAGGCGGCGGCTCCGGTCGACAGCTTTGTGACGCCGGTCCCGACGGACACCCCGGGTTACGGCGACCCCGTCATAATGGCGGCCGGCGACTTCATCCAGGGTTCGTCCATTGAACTGTCGGCGGACGGCCCCATGCGCGAACCGTACGCCATCTACTTCCAGGGCGGCCTGACCTTCCCGCACGCAAAACTGGGAATCATGCTGTCTCTTCAGAAAATGGTTGAGAAAGGGTATTTGACATTATGACAGAGAATGAGAACGTTATTTCGTCGCCTTCCAAAAAGCCGGTCCGGTTTGCTGAGAAATCGGCCGGCGGTAAAATCTGGTTTCTGTTCCGGGTGGCGGCTGCGGTCATTCTGACCATCCTCACCGTCATCTATGCGGTCCGCGGTCTGCAGGTCCTGCGTTCGCCGGCCGAAGGCTACACGCTGAGCGGCAAAAAGGGGTTTGTCCGTTCGGAAACGGCAGAAGAAGAGGGGTACGACGAGGACTCCAAAACCTGTATTGTGGAATACGAGTCCGCGGACGGGGACATTATGTACGTCACGTACTCGTATGAGGAGTGGGAAGCGCTCCCGGACGGCCACAAAGTAACCGGTTACGTCTATGAGACTCCGGCCGGCCCGTCGGTCTCGTTCCTGCACAAGGCCTCCGACGCGGAAATCCGTTCGGCGGTCCGCAACACGTACGCCGACAACAGCCGGAACACGTTCGGCTACGCCATGGCGTTCTTCTTCGCCGCCATCGGATTCTTTGTCATGATCTTCTGGGACCGGTTCTTTACCACGTACGAGAAGTGCTGGTTCCTGACCATCCTGGTCCTGGCCTCCGTGTTCTCCATCCTGTTCCCGGAAGACACGGTCAACGGCATCAGCGGCCTCTGGATTATGGGACTGTACCTTCTGGATACGTTCCTGAACGTCCTCTGTGAGCTGCTCATCTCCAAACAGAGCAAGTGGAACTTCATTGTGTCCGTCTTTGTTGAAATTACGGAAATTGTCATCAGCATTGTCCTGGCGTACCGGTTCGTCACACTGGCCACTACGCTGTTCTTCTGGCTGCCCTGCGACATCATCAGTTTCTTCCAGTGGCAGAAGCATCCGGACAAGGAGGAGGCGGAACTGACCGAAGTCCGCACCCTGACCGGCAAGCAGGAAGTGCTCCTCATTTCCGGCATTGTGGTCTGGACCGTTGTCGTCGGGTACCTCATGACATTCCTGGACTTCGGCACGGACCTGTTCAACGGCAACGAGACCATGTTCAAGGTCATGTGTTACCTGGATGCCTGCGTTTCGGCCGTGGCGGTTGCCAACGGCGTGTTCATCCTGCTGCGGTACCGCGAACAGTGGATTGCCTGGTACATTGACGCTATTCTGGAAGGCGTCCTCAACGTCATGTCCGGCCAGATTGTCCTGCTCGTTCTGAAACTCGGCTACCTGACCAACACAACGTACGGTTACATTAAGTGGACGCAGTACATCAAGGCCCATCCGGAAGTGCTGGTCCGGGGCGGAAAACGCGCCTCCAAGAAAAAATTGCAAGCCTAAATCTTTTCCTGTAAAATGGAATTGACTTTAATACAAAGGAGTTGACCTCTATGTCAGCTGGAATCATCATTCTCATTGTGGTCCTTGTTTTACTGGCCATGATCATTGGCTGGGTCATTTCGGTCCAGAGAAATCTGGTCGGCCTCGACGAAATCTGCAAGAACGCCATGTCTCAGATCGGCGTTCAGCAGAACTCCCGTTGGGACGCCCTTGGCGCTCTGGCCGACATGGTCAAACAGTATGACGACCACGAGTACAACACACTGAAAGACATTATTGCTCAGCGGACCAACATTGGTACCAATTCCACCGCAGCGGAAGCCGAAGCGGATGAGAACCTCATTACCAAGGCCATGTCCCGTTTCCTGGCGGTTGCGGAAGCGTATCCGGACCTCAAGGCCAACACGAACTATCAGAACCTCATGGACAGCATCAAGCAGTATGAGGAGAATGTCCGTCTGGCCAGAATGTCCTACAACGACACGGTTACCAAGTATAACCGCACCATCCGTATGTTCCCGACCTCTCTCATTGCCGGTCTGCTTCGCTTTGTGGAGCGTGACTATCTGGAGACGCCGGACGAAAAACAGGCCATGCCAGACCTGAAACGGTAAACCAATTAAAGAAACGAACTGAATTGCGTCCGGGACCACCCTTGTTCCGGGCGCAGTTTTCCCATTGAGGTCCTTGCTTATGAAACGAATTTTGACCCGCATCTGCGCACTGGCGGCCGCCGTGGCACTTCTTGCCGCGTTCTTCGTTCTGCCTTCGTCTGCACGCCGGGACGGCACCATAAAAGATGTTTCCGTGGACGCCGTCTTCACGCATACCGGCAACGTCCGCATTACGGAAGTCTGGACGGTCGACGTGCCGGACAACTGGACCGAAATGTACACGGTCAAAGGTGAACTCCGGGACATGGATATTCAGGACCTGGAAGTGCGTGACCGGACGACCAAAACGCAGTTTGAATACACCGGAGACGACTGGGACTACGAACGGTCCCGGGACTACAAGGCCGGGAAATGCGGAACGTTTGTGGACGAGGACGATGCCGTCGAACTCTGCTGGGGTGTCGGCAGTTCCGGCCCGCATGTGTTTGAAGTGTCTTACACCATGACGAATGCCATGCAGTCGTTCAAAGACGGCGTCGACGGGTTCCACATCCGTTTTGTCAACGAAGGACTGAGTTCGGTGCCGGAACACGTCAAGGTCACCGTGAGCGGACTGGACAAGAACGGCAAGGCCCTGAAGTTTTCAAAAGAGAACACGAAGTTCTGGTCGTTCGGCCTGGAGGGCAACAGCGTACTGGAAGACGGCAAAGTTGTCGTGGAGAGTACGGGCGCCGTTCAGTACTGCAACGTTCTGATGCGGTTTGACGACGGCATGTTTGCACCGACGTCTCAAAACCGGAAGACCTTTGAAAAAATGCTGAAGCGCGCCATGAAGGGGAGCGACTACAAACGGCCGTTCTACGAAAACCCAAAGGTTTACGGGACGGTCCTGGTTGGTGCCCTGGCAGCGGCATTCAGCATTTCCGCTGTCCGGCGCAGAGGACTTTATCCGGGCAGCCTGAAAAAGAAAGATCTGAAAGAAGCGGACTACTACCGGCTTCTTCCTTTTAAAGGTGACCTCCTGGAAACGTACACCGTGGTCAACGAATTCGGCTTGGGCAAGCCGAAAGAAACCGGCATGATCTCCGCCTACCTCATCAAGTGGATGCAGTGCGGCGGAATCCAGTTCCGGAAGACCGGAGACAAGGAAACACCGGAAATGACAATTATCCCGGACAAGCTGGCGAATCTTGACGGCAAGGAAGAAAAGCTGTTCCGGATCCTGTCCCGTGCCGCGGGAGACGACAGGACCCTTCAGGAAAAAGAACTGGAGGAGTATGCCAAAGAGCATTCGGAAGAAATCAAGGCTTTTGTGGAAGAATACAAGGAAGCCGGCATTCAGAACGGGGTCCGCAACGGCACCATTCAGGAAGTGGACAAACGGTTCTTCACCGGCAAAGACCGGGTGAACGAACTCACGGCGGCCGGAGAGACGGAAACGCTTCATACGGCCGGTTTCCTGAATTTCCTCAAGGACTTCACCATCATCCAGGAACGCGAACCGACGGATGCCAAACTCTGGGGAGACTATCTCGTCTATGCCGCCCTGTACGGAATTGCGGACGAAGTGGCCGCCAGCTTTGAAAAGCTGGTTCCGGATTACTTCAAAACGCAGTTTGCCGAAGGCGCCGGCGTTTATGAGGGGACCTATTACCCGCACACCTTCGTCTGGCTGAACTCTTATGCCGATGCGGCTCATGCCGGTTATCTGGCCGGGGTGTCCAAAGCGGACATGAAGTCTGCATCCGCCGGCGGCGGCGGATTCACCTCGTTCGGCGGCGGAGGAGGGTTCTCCGGAGGCGGCTTCGGCGGCGGCGGCCGATGACAACATACTATTGGAAGGAGCGTGTTAGCATGAAACGGTTCATTCCCCGGGGGTCCCGGATCCTCGGCCTCGTAACCGTTCTGCTGTTCTTCTGTGCAGCGTTCATGGTTCCGTCCTCGGCGGCGGCCGGAGACATCCGCAGCATTCACATTGATGCGGCCATCCAGCACGGGGGAACCATCCAGGTCAAAGAGACCTGGTCGGTCGACGTGCCGGATAACTGGACGGAAATGTACCTCGTCAAAGACAACATGGAGGACATGGAAGTCCTGGACTTTTCCGTCAAAGACCTGACGACCGGTACCGAATACACCAACATTGGCGAATGGGACATCAACCGTTCCCGCAGCGAAAAGGCCGGCAAGTGCGGCTCGTTCGTGGATTCGGACGGCGCACTGGAACTCTGTTACGGAGTCGGCAGCTCCGGCGAGCACACCTATGAGGTGTCTTATGCGCTGACCAATGCCGTCAACCGTTACTCCGACGGCTATGAGGGCTTCAACATCCGGTTCGTCAACGATGAACTCAGCTCGGTTCCGCAGGACATTACCATGACCATTTCTGCCTTCGACGAAGAGGGCAATCCGCTGCCCTTCACCGAAGAGAACACGAGGTTCTGGGCCTTCGGTATTGAGGGCGGAGAGACCGAACTCAAAGACGGCCAGGTTCTGGTGCGCTCCATGGAGGGCAGCCGGAACTATTACTGCAATGTGCTCATGCGCTTTGACGAAGGCATGTTTGCACCGGACTCCGCGGCCGACAGTTCGTTTGAAGCCCTGCGCGAAGAGGCGTTCGAAGACAGTGAGTTCTACGAGAACGAATACCAGAACTGGAACAACGGCAACTACGAATCGTATACCGAAGACTACAGCACGGAAGAAGCAGCGCTCGGCATTTTCAGCTTGTTTTTCCCGCTGC